>CAILLX010000208.1 GCA_903835185.1 uncultured bacterium
AATTCTCGCGTGTCCCTTCCCTCAGCTACATGCCGCTTGATTACTTCGTCCAGCATATCGTTCAATTTCATTGCTGTCATGGTCGAGCTCCCTTCTAGTTATTTTGGCTCTAACCTTTGACACAAAATATTTTACAGTCTCATCGAGCGACACGACTTCGACTGAGCCAGGACGCGTTCCAGATGTATTGATGTCGTTGATACTGACTGAGACCGCCCCGTTGTTTCCCGCTGAGGCAATCGTTACGTTCCCGCCAAGCCCTGATGTGGAAGACGCATCTATATTAAAGGTAGCAGTTGCAGGGGTTACCACGCCCTGACCTGCGGTAACGGTAATTGACCCTGCTCCAGCTGTACCTGCGGTAGTTATGCCAAATAGCCCATGTGAATCAGGGCTACTGCTACCTATTAAAGCGGTCAGTCCTGCAGTTAGGATTACAGAGCCACCCGTCGCCCCATTTGTTCCAGAGGTGTTGGTGGAAGCAATATTAACTGCGCCGCCGCTGGCAACCAGGTACACCGTGCCACCGCTTCTGCCTGTATTAGATCCAACTGCCTCGACATTTAAGACGCTAAGGTTGCCGGAAGCCCCAGCACTCAGATATATGCTGCCGGCATTGTTACTTGCAGCACTTGTGATTACTCTGCCTACTCCAAGTTGTCCATTGGAAAACAGAGCAACAGAACCAGCTGCCCCTGTACCCAGGTTCTGTGTCGAAATGTCACCAAGAGAAGTACCATTGGGCAAACTCAAAGAAATATAACTGGTCGGGTTGCTGCGTGTACCATCAACAAGAATGAAGCTGTCGCTCTGGAAAGTTGCGCCAGGTGAAATAAGAATGGAACCTACGCCTTCCAGTAAAGGATTCCCGATCTGATTGGAAGAACCAACGCCCTGGAGCATATTTGTTGTAAACAAAACATCTCCTGATGTGCCAGAGCCAGTCCCTGATAAAGTCACATTTGAACCATTGGCAGACCTGGTTATAAGGGATGATAGGTGATACTGCTGACTGCCACTGTCAAGGAGAATAGTCCCGCCGTTAGCATTGTTGAGACCAGAGGCAATCAAATTGCCTGCTGTAATGACGCCAGGACCGGAAGACAGATTGAGAGCTGTATTATCAGCTTCCAACGTGATATTACCTGCCTGGTACCCTGTCCCTCCACCACTTGTGTTGATTGTACCGACCACTAAATTGCTACCAGAGTAGACTCCAACAGATCCGCCATTGGCTGTGGCGCTGTCCAGAGCACCGTTGTCAGCCAGAATATTGCCAACAGACACAACAGTGCTGGGAGTTGTTGGAACAAAAGGCGCCAACACTGCAACAGACCCAGCACTTCCAGTACCAGTGCCACTTGTGACAATATCCCCATTTATTGTCAAACTGCCATGCGCTGCAGCTATAAGTACCCTGCCACCAGGCGAGTTCACACTATTGTTGTCGCTGCCTGTAACAACAACTGGGCTGCCTACATTATGATCAGAACTTCCAATCAATATACCAGCAGTGTCTGTACCAGCACCGGCAACAAGGATTAAGTCTCCTGGCATTTCACCGCTTATTGCAGTTCCACCAGCAGATGCTTGAGTGCTCACAGTTTTGCTGGCGTTACCTGTAGCAAGAGATAATGTCTGGTGAGACACAATGCCAATGCTGCTGGCTGAGCCGTTGGTTCCTGGCAAAGCTGTGATATTGCCGCCAATCGATACTTGCGGCATCACCAGAGGAGCCAGGAACCATTGAGCGCCATTTGTATTGAAAGTAACATCCCCCGATGTATTGATCGATGGATGATTATTTGTGCCTGTAAACTGATAACTGGTCAAAGTTGCAAAACCACCCGGGACCAGCTCGTAAGGTCCCGTTCCATCTGTAAATGTTGGAGCAGCCTGTGGGGTAATTGTGAAACTATAGGTATCTGAATCTGTACCAACAGGGAATCCCAGGAAGGTGCTGGCTACTCGGGGGAACACACCAAGGCCGCCTGTACCAGCTGGAGCCGGCGATGAGCTTGTGAAGCGTTGTGAGCCAAGCAGGATATCACCGGCTGCATGCAGGATAACTGCAGCGTCACTGCCAGTTTGAATAGGTGTTGTGTTAGTGCTGCTGCCTATAGCAATTGCTACAGGACTGGAAAAATTTGGTCCCTTATTGGGGTTGCCACTTGAAATAAAGACCCCACCACTTTGTAGGCTGCCTGCTCCACTAGTGTTTATTGCTGGTCCTGTTGTCTGGTTGGTCCCAATATTAATTGCACCTGTACTGACTACTGCTATGGCTCCAGCATGACCAGTCTGCGAGGTTGAGCTGGTATTGATGGAGCCAATGTTGATAATGCCCATGCTCGGGTCTCCTACTGAGCCCGTGCTGGCAATCAGAACATTGCCGCCAATCGTTCCGGCAGTTGTAATATTGCCAAGACTAATTGCTACTGGCAGGCTACCCAGATTATTTGTCGTAACAACAACTTGCCCGCCAGCACCATTTTGCCCACTGGTTTGAATTGCACCGCTTACTGAAATCTGGCTTTCAGAAAGTAATATGACATCGCCGCCCGCCCCATTTGCAACGATTGGGCTTGTATTTATGCTTCCGGTTATATTAATTCCGCCTTGCGGAGTTGAGACAGCAAATACGTTGCCCTGCGTAAAGATATCGCCAGAATATGTAAAATCACCTGAACCTACATAAATAACGGGGTCACCAGTAACATTGAAAGCTCCCAGGTTCAAATTCCCTTTTTGAACGTTTACATGTGCTTCTCCGCCCGATATATTGACATTGCCACCAAGACTGTTGACGTCGATGCCGATTTGTCCTTCTGGACTTGTAAAACTAATTGTTTGAGCAGAAATATCGCCGCCTTGCACACTCAGGTTTGCTTTTGCCAATACCTTGTGATTGGCATCAAATGTTGTTCCTAGAGTCTCAAATAAAATACTATCTCGAGCCGATATTGAGCCGAGCAGGTTTTGCACATTGAGTGTATTTGAAATTAAATTCTGGATCTGGATATTACCTGACAGTGCCTGAATGCTACCGGCATTATTGAGAGCCGCTGTTGCTGCAGTTACTGTGCCTAATTGAGATGCAATCAATCCCTGATTTACTATATTGGCTGCTTGCAGGTTGACATTGTTCATAGCTTGCATAATTGGGGTCAAGCCAGTAACTCCGGCTGGTAGAGCATTGACAATGGAACCGCCAGCATGAAGCGCAAGACTGCCGGAGCTTGTAATTGTGCCGGCATTAATTATGTTTTGAATGGCATTTAGATTTAAGTTTAGGCTGGCAACTGTGCTGGCAAATCCTGGTAATCCACCTGCTGGCAAAACAGATGAAAGCATTCCACCCACCAAATTGTTTATGTTAGCTGCGCTTATTGTTGCAGCCGTAACTGCCGGATTGGTAGAAAGAACAAACAAATTACCAGCATTTGTTAAATTACCAGTTAGGTTCAAATTAGGTGATCGGCTGGCATTATCAATTGCAGTCACACCAGCAGGAATGACCAAATTGCTTATATGCTGACTAAGTCTGGAACCAAGAGTAAAAGAGCCACCAACAGCATTACCCAGAGAACCGAGCTGTATGGACTGTTGTCCAGCGCGCATAACTTGATGCACTGCCATCATTTCAGCTGGCGTGAGCAAGGTGGCACTGGTCACAGTCGTTTTAACACCGCCAACTGTAATGTCGACCGCCTTTGAGTTGCCCAGATGTGCGGCATTAAGATTTGCCTGAGTAGAGCTCAAGTCAAGATTAACAGGCGTTCTTGTCGATGCCTGTGTTGCGGACTGTTGGGCCAGTGCCGACGGTACAATCAGCAGCTGACAAATGAGAATAGCTGATAAGATTGCACGAATATGCATGACAAAAGCCCCCAGTTCCGAGCACCTGATTTATGGGTATAAGCTGTTACATTTAGCCCCAGCTTCTTCTACTATAGCTAGAGACACATAAAGGAAACGTAAAAACCGTATACAATTAACCTAAAAACATATAGAATCTATTATTAATCGGTCCCAAACTTATAACATGTGACATAGTAGCTTATTTTCATTGATTATGAGATTATATTGACCCAACAAACAACAGATCCTGGCAATTGGTTCTGAGCAAAAGCTGATCATATTTCGTAAGAACACCATCGACATAATTCAGTAACTGTCTTAGCCTTATAGGCAATCTAACTGAGCTGATTCCTCAAACAGTGATCGGCTAAGTTTTGTGTATTTCCAGAAGGAATTCTGGGCAAGGGGTCTAGATGGATCTGATTATTAACGGTATAGCACTTCTAGTTGCAGGAGCCGCAATAGTTTTTACTGCTTTCCCCTTCCTTTTCAACCCTGGCGGCACAGAAAAGAAGCAGAAGGTCGGACCTGTCTACTGGGGCGTTTACAGCGGGCAGTCAACGGATGAGCCTGAAATGCTGAAACAGATTGAAATCAGGAAAAAGGCCGGCAAAGAGAAGGTTGTGGCTGGCGGTACTATGTATGCCTTGGGGCGGGGAACCAGTTTCCGCATGTAGCGTCAGAGCGGACCGCATTTGCCGCTATCGTGTCGGCTCTGGTTAAGTAGGCTCCTGTCTGGGAATGTACCTGATGTAATCTTCTCCATCTGGTAAACCCGGTATGTCCCGTAAGAAAGTTTCAACAGCTAATAACCCGTCAGTGGAAAGCTTCCAACCTGTCTCAGCGCTGGATGACCTGGAAGCTCACATCTCAGAGCGCATTAATCAGTTGCACACAGAAGATGAAGATCCTGCTGCAAGCTTGGGGCTCCCTGCTGCCGGCGATTCCCAGAGCGTATCTGGACTAATCGGTCCTTTTGAAACTTTTGAAGGTTTCGAATTAGCTGGACTGGATGGCGATGCCCGCACATTTAGCGGAGGGTATGAGAGGGTTCATGAAGCTTACCAGGAGGCAGGAGAGGTCATAAGCAGCATCAACAATTTGAGCGATCTACTTACCGAATCACTTGTCAACCTCAATGTGCGTTTAAGCACTCTTGAGGAGAAGCTCAAAGATCTGTCTCTCATACACAGCACTGGGATGTCCAAGCTCAGGCAGCATATTGCCGAGGTGCACAGAGCAATACCGGTGCAGGAAGCTCAAACAAAGAGTGACCAGCAGGAGTTGGCGCAAGACCAAGCGCTAGTTGAGTATACCAACGAGTTGGGCAAGCAGGTTGCCTTCTTGAAGGAGCGACTTGATCGTAATACCCACGAGATGACAGTTAAGTTGGAGGAGAAGCAGAGCGCCCTGTTTAGTATGCTAGACAACCGTCTCAAGACAATTGAGAGGGTTTCAATCAGTTACAGGGAGAACTTTCAGCGTAGTTTTTTCAGCTTGGCAGTACTGTTTATCCTTGTTGTTAGTGTTGCTGCAGTGGTGATAAGCAGCACCGTAGATCATATGAGTGCATTTGTTTCTCACCAGCTTGATGCCTTAAGAGCAACAGTGCATGAGGCTGTTGAGTCGTCGGGGCATCAGCAGAGTGGAACATCAGGACTGTAGTTGGGATGGGAGTCACTTCAGCTGCTGCCCGTCAGGTGGTCTTACCTGTTGAGCTGACGCTGCAGCAGACTGTGTAATGCATCGCCAGGTCGGTTCTGCGGAGGTGCAGTATTGATTGCCGTTGCATCTGGCTTACGCTTCAGCGCTTTCCTTGAGCAACATATGCCGTACATGAAAATGCTGAGGGGCGTTCAGGCTTTGTGCAGCTTTCCGGATTGTTATAAGAACAGTCGTCGCAGAGATAACGATCTCCCTGCCAGAGTTTAGAGGCATATATGGTCAGGCTGGCTGCTGCCAGTCCCACTGCTGTAAGGGTTAGCCAGTAAAGCATGTTCTGTTTGCCTATTCCTTTTGCTGTGGTGCGATAAAGCTGGCACATGTCAGACAGAGTGACAAACTGCTCTGTCATTATAGGCTAACTTGCAACCAGAAGATTCGCGCAGTGTGCATGGTGTTGGAGCGAGGAACAGGGAACAGGAGATCCTTGGTATTGCCTTGGGTGGACCGACCATGATCATTGGATTTATGCACATGGCTGCTGGCACTCATGATGCCATGAAGCGGGTCCTCTTCGGTTGTGCTGGAGTTACCGGCGGACTGGCTACCCCCGGCTGTATCAACTGGCTAGTAGCCTCGGCACGCGATGCTAATCTGTTCGCCTAGCCGTTACCCCGAGAGAAAGGCGCCTGCAAGAGTAAGCTTGCGGGCGCCTTCTGAGTGTTGGTACAGGCAGGTCAGTGCTGTTTCAATGAGTTATTTTCTTCTGCTGTTCGCGGTCAGATCTGTGCGAGCGCCTTGTCCAGATCATCTATGATGTCCTGCCAGTCTTCCAGCCCCATTGAAAGCCGGATGGCTCCTGGCTTGACACCTTTACTGCATTTCACATCAGCAGGCAGAGCTGAGTGTGTCATTGAAAACGGTTCTTCAATCAAGGTTCTGATCTGTCCCAAACTTACAGCCAGGGTGATGCAGTAAGCGTGGTCGGCAACATAATCGATAAACCGTTCACCAGCGGCAGTAGCCTCTTTCTCATCACCTTTGAGAACAAAAGTGAGCATCGAGCCTGGTGCAAACTGTTCGTCATAGCTCACCATCTGGCGGCGAGCCAGCTGGTGCTGGGGGAATGACGGCAGTCCAGGATAACGCACATAAGCCACTTTAGGATGTCGCTCCAGGAACTGGGCAACCTGCAGAGCAGTCTTTTGTTGGTTGTTCATACGTGTTGCCAGTGTGGGCAAGCCATATACCAGAATTGGCCAGGCATTCTTAGGCGAAAGTACGCCACCAAAATCTTTGCGGTACATAAGTAGTGGTGCATGGTACTGCTGTGACGCAATAACAGCTCCGCCCATGTCTGTTCCAAAACCACCTATGTTTTTGGTGAGGCTGTGCACAACCAGGTCTGCACCCAGAGTGAGAGGTCGCTGACAAAAAGGTGTGGCAAAAGTATTGTCCACAATTACAGCCAGCCTGTCGTCGGCTCCGCGAGTAGCTTTTATTGCCTTGACCCAGCTCGTGACTTCGGCAATATCAATTATGTCAAGGGTGGGATTGACAGGGGTTTCAAAGTAAACAGCTGTGGTATGTTCTGTGACAGCCTCATGAAAGCTTTTAGAATTACGCAGATCGGCAAATTTGACTTGAATGCCGAAGCGAGGCAGCCAGTTTGTAAAGAGGCTGTATGTGCATCCGTATAAAGTATGGTGAGCGACGATCTCGTCGCCTGCTTTGGTGCACACTCCGACAGCAGCAGAGACAGCAGCCATACCTGAAGCAAAGCAGACAGCTGTTTCACCAACTTCTGCATAAGCCAGATTCTCTTCGAGCATACCGCGCGTAGGCTCGTGTAGCCTGTCGTAAATATAGATTGGCATGTCGCCTTTAAGATCAGCTTCGTCAGAAGCAAACTCAACGAAGCCTTGAGCACCTCTGTGAACAGAGCCGAGACGGTAAGCAGCAGATGCCGACATCGGTGGAATAATGTGGTGATTGAAGTCCCAGTGTTTGCTGTGATAGTTGCCATGAATTAAGTGTGTGCGCATGCGATATTCTTCGACTGTCTGGCGATCTTTTCTTGTCGTAGCTTCTGTCATTGCTGTCTCCTGCAATCGTGCTGCGGTGTGCCCAAAGCTGGGGTTGTGCGCTTGCTGCCCTGGCTAGCTTAAGCAAGCTGGCTTATTGGATTCCTCGTACCGTATTGACATAGGATAGCAGTAAGTGAGATTTTTTATATAGTCCCTTGAGCTTTAGGATCAAGAACGTCTCGCAGCACGTCACCGACCATATTGAAGCAGAGAATTGTAAGGAAAATGAGTACGCCTGGCGCTATTAACCAGGGCTGATTTAACAGGTCATTGACATTGTCCTGAGCATATTTCAGCATATTTCCCCAGCTGGCATCAGGCTGTTGAATGCCAAGCCCGATAAAGCTCAGCCCTGATTCAGCAAGAATAAAGCCGGGGACTTGCAGTGTGGCAGCCACAATGACAAAACTGGCCGTCTGAGGAATGACATGTTTGATAATGGTGCGCCATTCGCTGGCACCGGCAGCCTGGGCAGCTATCACAAACTCCTCTTCCCGCACAGAAAGAACCATGCCGCGAATAATGCGAGCCAGTCCGGCCCAGCCGATAAAGGATAGAATGATTGTAATGAGTGCAAATCGCTGTGAGCCTGACATGCCCGGTGGCAGAACTGCAGCCATGCCGATGAGAAGATAAAAGCTTGGAATGGACATAATGGCCTCGGCTATCCGCATCATTATGTTGTCTGTAATTCCGCCGAAGTAACCGGATATGCCACCGTATATGATACCGATCGGAAAAGCAACAAAAAGGCCGAGAAATCCTATTGTAAGTGATTTTTGTGCTCCGAAAAACAGCCTGGAGAAGTTGTCTCTCCCGTTGACATCGGTCCCGAGCAGGAAGATTCTGGCTGGTGCATCTACCCCAAACAGATGCAGATTCCCTGGGATTACTCCGAGTAGTCGATACTGTTCGCCATGAACAAAAAATTTGATCCCAAAGTTGCGGTCGGGCTTCTCTATGTAGATCTGGCGGTAGCTTTGCGAATCAAATTTTCGCTCTACGGCTCTCACATAAGGCCAGCGCCAGGCACCGTTTTCATCCTGAGTATAAACAACTGTCGGTGGTGCATTTGCTAGAGCCGGATCGTTGTAAGTCATACTGTACGGAGTGAGCATGTCAGCTGCTGCTGCGCCTGCATACAGCAGAGCAAGAATAATGAGTCCAAGCTGGGCGAGCCGGTCAGCCCACAAGCGTTCCCATGGTGAGCGGTGAATGCGCCGAACGCCGGTTGGCTTAATTTGTACTGGTGCTTCCTGGATCATTCAAGTGTAATTCTCGGATCGACAAGTTTCAAAAGTATATCTGCCAAAAGATTGCCGGCTATGAGCATTACAGAGCCTAGCATTAGCGACGCCATCACAAGGTTCATATCTTTGGTGAGCACCGCCTCCAGTGTCAACCGTCCCAGTCCCGGATAAGACAAGACTGTTTCTGTTAAAGCCGCCCCGCTTAATAAGGAGGCAAATTCAAAGCCGAATAGGGTGATAAGAGGATTAATGGCGTTGCGCAAGGCATGGCTGTAGATGACTGTATTTTCCGGTAATCCCTTGGCTCTGGCAGTGCGGACATATTCGGCTCGCAAAACGTCGAGCAGGTTGGCTCGCATCTGGCGCTGTACCCCGGCCAGTCCAATAAAAGTCAAAACAGTGACAGGTATGATCAGATGCCAGGCTACATCAATCATCTGTCCTGGCAGATCGCGTTCAAAATAGTCCGGGCTGGTCAGTCCGCCTATCGGCAGCAGATGAGTACCAAGAGCAAGCATAAGTAGGAGAAGGGCAAAGAAAAAGGTAGGCATTGACATGCCTATTGTTGTCACCATGCCAAAGAATTTGTCCAGCCAGCGCCCTCTGTGCACAGCAGCCCAGACGCCGGCAGGAATAGCCACCAGCCAGGTGAAAAAAACTGTCAGAACACCTAAAAGTAAAGTGTTGCCGGCTCGTTGCATGAGTAGAACAAAGACAGATCCACCTGTAGTCGACACCCCCAGCTCGCCGCGGGCAAGATTAGAAAGCCAGATGCAGTACTGGACAACCGGTGGCTTATCTAGTCCCAGGCGTATCTCTTCTGCTCTTATTGCTGCAGCTGATATGGACGGATTAGCTCTCAAGTAAGCCAGTGGGTCGATTGGTGCTAACTTGAGCATAGTGAAACTTAAAACGGAGATGATAAAGAGAAGCGGTATCGCCTGGAGAAAACGTTTCAGGATATACACGGGTAAAGACATTGACTTCCTGCCGCTGAGATCTGCTTGATAGTTTAACCGCGATGAGGCTTGCTGTCGTGAAATGTTGTTTTCTGTCGAGCTGCTTGTTGCGCCTAATTGATTAGTTGCACAGCCGCGGCAGTAGTGAGTTCGTTTCTGTTTATGCTGACGGACAGCTTTGACTTATTGCCGACTCCTGCTCCTTTTCAAGTGCATGCTCAGCACCGTGTAAGGC
Organism: uncultured bacterium; assembly: GCA_903835185.1. Classification (GTDB taxonomy): domain Bacteria; phylum Cyanobacteriota; class Vampirovibrionia; order Obscuribacterales; family Obscuribacteraceae; genus CAILLX01. Next base: position 10,055 of record CAILLX010000208.1, read on the forward strand.
GGTAAGGATCGTAAAGTTGATTGAGCTGCAGAAGATCTCTCGAGTTTTTCTGTTCAGGTCGGCGCAGACGGGACATACGGGCTCTGCCGCACCTGACATTGTCAACTCGCGAAGATCCAAATAAGTTGTACCAGAGCCAACCGCCACCAGAATCTAAGTCGGTTGCCGACTGCCATAACAGCCAGTTGGTTAAGCAGTCGCAGTGACGCCAGAAGTGGTGAACGGCTCTTACAAATGAGCAGTCCAGTCCATCCTGTCTGTTCAATTTGCTTTTGAGCAAGTTGCGCTGCAGGTAGGAAATAGTTGGCGTTTTCTGCTTGCCCGCCCTGTGCTGCAAGTCATAAAGATCTTCGACTGTAAATAACTGGGCGTCGGCATAAACCGCTGGAAAAGCTATCACACCTTGGTGCATCCTCAAGATCCTCGGCTGCCAGCTACGGTCTTCATCAACGCTGCGTCTATAGAACTCCTTTTGTGGCATTCAGTCAAGTAGGTTGACGACTCGACTCTTGATAACCAGCGGGTGCCAGGAGCTGTTAGATCTGGATAATCAGCCTGGTTGTCCAGCCGTTGCCATTATGCTGCGCATTGGGCAGCGAGCCGCTTGCGCTGCAGTTCCACACTGCTTATGCTCAAGATTCGCGCTGCTTATGTTAGCTATAGAGCCTCTCTGTATGCCATTACTGGCAGTATCATTGCTTGATGCTGCCGGGATTTGGATGGAGGCAGCTGGCTCTATCTATGCTTTTCGTTCGTGGTTTTACGATTGATTATTGATGTTTTGAGCTATAGAGTGTCCTCACGCTTATATCAGCAGGAGCAAATTAACCCAATGTCCGGAGACGACCCGAGATTACATAAATTGCATGGTGGAGCACGATATGAATTTGACTCCTCCTGGCATAATGAACTCAATCTAATCCGTGAAGGGATAAGAGGCAGCGTGAACGAGTTCAAGGCTGCCGCTTCTGAGTCGAGTCTTCTGGAGACGGTCAAACGAGCTGGTACGGCAGCAGTTGTGGCTGGCGTCATCGGCGTTTGTTTCCGCAGAGCTGGGCTGTTAGGACAGTTGGGCGGAAGTGTTCTGGCTGTATTGGGTGCACAGAGCTTATTTGAGGAGAGATTCATTCCACTCTTTCGTGCAGCAGGGTCCGGGTTTAGAGCAACATCCCAGTCAGAGTTGGATCGAGCCAGCCATACTTTGTCGGCTGGACTTGGACGGATGGGATTTGAGAGTTTGGTCGACCTGCCAGCTGCTTTGTGTGGGACATTTGCTGGTCGCAAGTTGGGTTCCAGGTGGGCAATAGGCAGACAGACGCCGGTGAGGGCAGTAACGCTAGGCTCTCAAGAATTTGAGGTTGAATTACAGACACCTAAGACACCTGCTGTCGGTGCCCGCAGCGGTGCTCGTATAAGTCCATCCATTATTGACGCTGAGTTTACTGTTCAGGATCTCACCATAAGACGAGAACCCACCAGAAGACTTCTGGCTGCCCTTCCACCGGCTGCTGGTGAGGGGATTTCTGCTGAAGTACAGATCGCCAGGAGATCACAAGTAAGACCTGCTCTAACGCAAGTTCAGGCGAACTCTTTGTCCGCGTGTCCGGATACAACTAAGCTCACTCTTGTGAAGGTACCGACACTGTCTCCCCCGACTATGGATGATGTGATTGAGGCTTACACAAAGCGCGCACCAGGCGAAAAGAAAACCACGATTGACTTTCGCATGTGAGCGATCTCAATACGATTAAACTGGATGTCTTTACCAGAGCAGACTGTCGATCAGGGATTCCGCAACATCCCAACTGACAATAAGAGTCAATAAAAGCTGAACACGTCCGATCGGCGCTTGACATGCTAATGAGCAGATTCGCATTTGCTCAGACTATTGTTTTTTACCGAGAATCTGGTATTGTATATTACATACCAGGCGATGAGGATAAAGAACATATGCCT
>CAILLX010000209.1 GCA_903835185.1 uncultured bacterium
ACCCAGCGGACCGCCGCCGTCCTCGGCCTGGTAGCCGCCTATATCAACACCTACCGACTGCAGCGACCATGGTGTGGCAAACTGTCCTGGTGCCATCACTCCCGGTGCTTCCGGCAACACCACTCCATCGATCATATAATTGAGTGAGTTGACCTCACCGCGGGGAACCGGGCATGTCATGGGGCAGATTTCCATTCCGGGAGTGCTGTAGACCACGTCGCGCAGGCTGTTGCCCGATTTGTAGTCATTCAGGAACTTGCGATCCAGATTTGTGGTGCTGCCGATGTTCTCCGGGTGAATCAGCGTTTGCTTACCGGTGATACGCAAAACATCCGAGGACTCAACCGTTTCCATCGCAAAAGTATATGGTGGGGGTGCCTCGGCTCCAACAGTGATCGTTTTTGCTGTGCAGAACATTCCTTCGGACTTCACCGTAAGACTCCACCCCCCCGCCGACACCTTGTCGAACAAGAAGTTGCCGGAAGAATCAGTGACCGTGTGCAGGCGATTGCCAGCCTTTGAACCGACAAGAGTCACAGTTGCGCCCGACACCGGCACGCCGGCATAGGTCACTGTGCCACTGACCGGCTGCAGCGCCGGTTCGGGCGACGATTTTGCGGTATCAAGCTTGGTGCTTACTGCAGATTTGGCTGGCGAGGCATTCCCCTGCCCGTTGCTGTCCGGTTGCGAGTCGGCAGCAGTTGCCGGACCGCAGGATAAAAGAAAGGCACAAGCAGCAAAGACTGCAGCAACGCGAAAAGCAGTTTGTGTAAGCAACAAAGTCCCGTGCTCCTCTCCTTATCAAGTCGTAAGCATAGCCGCCACCCCGGGGTGGGGATAGGGTGGTGGATCATGATTACTTTTTCCTGTCCCAAGCTTTACTTCGATCAGGCTTTCACACCCGTAGTTGAGCCTACCATCTCCGAGCATGAAGCCGGAGCTACCTTCGACAAAATAGCGTCTGTGGTCGCTCGATAATCCGTTGGCAGCCTTATTAAAATGGTCGTTACTGCTGGTCCTACTTGATCACTCTGGCAAGTAGTTCATTGTTTCTACTTTATGTGATGCCCGAAAAGCCCGGACAGGTTGAGGACCTGATATGACACTAGCAGTCCCATAACAACGAGATAACCACGCAAAGCCAGCAGCGACCACTTCACGCTCGGTGTCATCGTTATTGGTCCGAGATCATCTGCACTACGCTTTAGCTCCGGCTTGTCGTCCAGTGGATGCACAACGTAAAAGCATCTCCGTTCATTCCTGTCCTTTATGTTGAGCATTGTTGCCATTGAATTGCCCTCTGTGGTTGTCTAACTTGGGAAAAGATTTGGTGCAAGCACCTGCGCCGCCAGTATCAATGACAATGCAAACAGCACAATGATGATTGTCCAGTTCACATAGTTATTCCAGGGCTTGTTTACATACTCATCGCCTAGAAGCTCCCTGTCATTGAGCAGTAGTTGCAAAAATATGATTGCCGACGGCAACATCACCCCCGCTAACACCTGAACACTCAAGATGATAAGTTGCAGGGGGGCTCCAGGAATAAGCACAATTGCTGCAGCCAGTCCAACCCCCACTGCATAGATGGCGTAAAAACCGGGAGCATCCTTGACACTGTGCTCTAAGCTTGACCGCCAGCCTCTCACCTCTGCATATGCCCATGAGCTGGCAAGCGAAATAGCCGTGGCACCTAGCACGGCGGCATTGCACATAAGAAAGAGGCAGGTGTATTGGACCAATGGACCATGTAGTTTGCCGAGTGCAACAGACATCTGTGCTGGATCGAAATAGTGAATACCTGCCCGTGACAAGGCTCCACCAACAAGCATCATGCAGCCGGCGAAGATGATTGTGAAGCAGGCTCCAATGAAAGTATCCAGGCGAGACCACTGCAAGTCCTTAAAGCGTAGCTTCTTGTCTGCGATGCAACTCTGTTGGAAAAATAGCTGCCAGGGCGCAATCGTAGTTCCTACGATTGCTATCACAAGAAACATCAAGCCGGATGTTATGCCGCCTGGGGGGATTTCAGGCAGGAAAGCATGCCTGGCTATTGTGCCTACTGGTGGGCCCAAATGGAAGGCCAGCAGCAACCAAGCAAGATTAAGTCCACAAAAGAATACTGTTGCCCGTTCCCACCTGCGATAGCTAGCTGTCGCTATCATAAGTATCAAACCGAAAGCCGCTAGAGGAACAGCCAGATATGGTGACACGCCTGCATGACTCATGGCTAATGCTATAGCGGCAAACTCTGTAACCAGAGTGAGAAAATTAAGAAGCAGTAAATCTACCAGGGAGAAGAGCCCCCACCATTTGCCAAATCTCTTATAGATCATGGCTGCGTGCCCTTCGCCTGTAGCTATACCCAGACGAACAACCATCTCCTGCACAAAATATGTGCATGGTAAAAGAAGCAATAATAACCACAGCAGGTGCATGCCATATTGGGCTCCTGCCTGGGTATAGGTTGATACTGCACCAGCATCGTTGTCAGCCACCATAACAATGATGCCGGGTCCGATAACCATAAGAAATGTGAGCATTCTTCTAGCCCAATCGCTGTGCACGACTTGTCCGGCAAGCAGTATCGGTTGGGCACCAAAGCTATTACCACAAGCAACGCCTGTGTCCGCAGACCGAGATACTTCACCCGGTTCGGCTACAACTGATCTTTTACATGATTCGAAGTCGCGCACTTTCATGCTGGAGATCTCTCTGAGGTCTTTGTATCTGACGGTAAGTTACCTGTTTGGAACAGATGGTTTGCCTACTTTCGCCTTGTTATGCAAGAGGGAAGAAGCAGAGCCTTTTGGCTGCTTAAACCAATTCCGTTTTGAGAAACACTTGCAAAACTGTTATGTTGCGTTTCTTCATGAGTCGCCCTTTTCGAACGTGCTTTTATACTCACGTTGGAACGGACATAGAAACGAAGCTTTTTCAGTCGGATTAGATCAGATAGTCTTCATTTGGTGGACAGAAAAAAGTGAGCCTGCGTCCCTATGCCCGGCTTCTACTTGAAGGGTGTGCCAGGAGTTTGGCAAGCAAATATGCATCGGCTCTTTTCATAGCGATGAACATAATGGCTTCCCCCAGGGCGTGTTGAATTTCCAAGCTCTAAAGTCAGTCTAACCCGCCTCGTTTAATCCAGTCAACCCATCTGGCAAAATTGATAATAAACTCTTTTGATTGAAGAGGACAGAGACGGCACAATTGTTGCCCAGGCACTCAATCGACTCATGAACGGTTCAGAAGGAAGCATAAATCAAGTCAAAGTAAAAACTGGCAAAGCATTAGCAGACTGCTCGAACGGCTCACGCTTATGAGCTCGGAACAAACGTGACAGGAAAGGGACTGTGCCGAAAATGGTGTTTGAGACTTAGGTGGTGCCATGTTGAAGGATCGATGTTTGATTCACATCATTGCTCGTGTCGGTGAGGTTCCCGGTATCCGGTTTCCAGTCCATCCCCACCAGCTCAGACATGCTAAGGGCTACCCGAACTACTCTTGGTGATTTCGAGTTCTATTTGCCGATAAAGAACTTTCTATGGCGTTTGTCCGTAGGTTCCCTAATCATAGTCCACATGCTTCTCGAAGGCATCGTGATGGTGATCGGAGTTAAAGAAAGGAATCAGTGGAAGCCTCCTGGATAATTCTAATAATACCTGCAGTTCCATCAACCTCCACGATGTTGCCATCTTTGAGAAGAGCTGTTGCATTGGATACACCAGCAACGCAAGGCAGTCCATACTCGCGTGCGACCAGCGCACCGTGCTGCAGCAGCCCACCGACCTCGAGAATGACGGCGGACGCGCTGGCAAATAACGGCGTCCAGCCAGGATCTGTGGCACGCGCCACCAGAACATCACCGGACAAGAAAGGCTTTTCATACGGGCTGGCAAGAACCTTCACCGGGCCAGTTGCACTTCCGGTTGAGATTGGAGCGCCTGCCAGTTCCCCTGGCTTCAGAGTCGGCACAGGCGGGCTCAGGATACGCCCGCGCGAGTCGAACACTTGTGGAAGCATAGGAACTGCTGCAAGCTTTGCTATAAACTCGCTATTCTTGCGAGCAATGGCACGTAAGTCGAGTTCTTGATTCTCCAGCCCATCCGAGAGCTGCTCGATCGTCAGGTCAAATGCCTGCTTAACAGAATCCAGCCTTCCTGTGGCAACCAGCCCCCCCGCCTCTGTTAGAACCCGACGTCTGATGAACCACATGGCCATAGCTATAAAATACTTGTGCGTTTCCCTGTAGCCGCCCAGATTAGACAGCACCCTGTACAGGTAACAGGAAACGATCCTCTTAACGCCTCTGGTTCTGGCGACCAGGGACTCCCAGGCAGTCTCTCTCTCCGCCTGCGCTCGTTTGTGCCTGATTGACGGGTCTGCCCCGGTGGTCAATGCGCTCAGCTGTGAGAACAGCATCTCAGGGTCATCCCTGTAACGTGGTGACGCCACATCGATTTCCAGTGGTCCGCGATGGCCATACTGCTCTAGGAACTCGTGCCAGTCAGCCATAAACTTGGTTGGGAGAGTTCCCAGGTAAAAACCATCTTCCAGATCTTCGCGCGTCGTCGCGGCAGGCAGCTGAGCGGCCAGCCCCGACAGGTCCAATCCCATCTCCACTGTCTTATTGTGTGGGAGAGCTTTATCAAGCAGCGCTGTGAGCGGCTCGTTTGGAAAAATACGCTTGAGCGCCGTCTGCGCAAGCTTGCTACTTACGAACAGAGATCCGGAATAAACGCCTGCCATCAAAATCGTGCGCTGGAACACAGTATCGGTGTACTGCCGAAATGACAATTTCGCATTTGGCAGCAGGTCCAGTTCCTTCCTGTAGCGGGCGAATGCCTCTTGACTGCGCTGGTGAGCTCTTTCTGGGTTAACCAAGACACAGCACAACCTACTGAATATCGCGGGAGCAGCGTGTAAAAAACCGAGCCGCACCTTCCACGGCACACGGAAGCGGGAGTCAACATATTTGCCAGCATCAGTAGCCTGGATAATTGCCGACGCTATAGAGTCCATATTGCGGAGTCCGTTAACTACGCCTTCCTTACCGAAGAGCTTCATGACGGCTGACAGGTCTGCGTAAAGCCGCCCCTGCTCAAAACGGGCGATATGGCTGAGCGCAAACGCCGGCACTTCTGGCCCCGTCCATTTTTGCACTGCCGAACCGATGAAACGCTTCAACGAAGCCGTTCCCATTACAGATATTGGCCTGGTTACGCTTTGTACGCTGATTGTAGCATCAAGGTACAATCGACGAGGCTCTCCCGGCGCTGTCACCATATCAGGTGGCACCGGAACAAAGGCGGTTATCGGACGTGCCTGAAGCAGCCATAGTTCGTTCTTCGCCAGGGACCATTCGATGTCCATAGCCTTCCTGAAGTGTTTCTCTACCTCGCAGATTAACCGTGTCACCCTCACGATTTCCTCAGGTTGCAGGGTCCACTCGTCGGCTCGATAGTTTTGCCGTGATGTGCTTTGATCTGAGGTGGACAGCCAGAGGGAGGTCTCTTTGGAGCCGAGCGTTGACTTCACAGTCTGAAGACTGACTTTGTCTACGACATACGTATCGGGAGTGCTCAAACCAGCTACAACAGTCTCTCCCAGCCCCCAGTTGCTGTTTATGACTGCCTCGTCGAAATCGTTTGTCAGCGGATTCAATGAAAATCCCACGCCAGCGATCTCGCTGTCAATCTGCTGCTGAACGACGACCGCGATCCTGGGGTCAAGGGGATCAAAGCCACGCATCCTCTTGTAAACAAATACGCGGTAATCGAGGCAGGACAAAAATGCCTGCCGGATAGCGTCCTCCAGGGTTGGTCTGGTCACTCCCATAATGCTTAAATAGCCGCCTGCAAAAGAGGCACCTTCGAGGTCTTCCTCGGGAGCCGATGAACGAACTGCGACCTGGAATCCCGGCTGTGCGGTGCCTGCAATCGTTTCAAAGGATTTGAACAATACCTCCCTTAGATCGGCGTCAAGGGTGAGTCCCTGACAGGATTCCTTTAGAGCCTGCCATCCAGACCGCAATTGCTCTTCCGGTAAGCTTTTAAGCCTGTGAAAGTGTTCGTCTCGCCTGATCTGGCAGAGCCAGGGTGAGAAGAACTCGGTTGAGAGAGCAAAGCCAGGAGGAACGTTGAGTCCAGCTCCTGACATGAGGATTAGCGAACGCGCTTTCCCTCCGACCGCACTTATGGGTGCATCACTTGTTCCAGGAAAGGGAAAAACTAACAACACTTTGGACACCTTTTACTTTTTTATGCTGGTTACGACACCCTGGGGAAATTGACTTGCCTTTGCCCTAACTCCTGGACAGGTTACATCGGTAGTGTTGGATACATTCTCCGATTTACTTCCTGGCTTATGCGGCTGACTCTCGTTAAATGAGTCTGCGTCGGGTCCATAGCTGTTTTGGCCGGTTATCATGATTGTCAATGTCCAGCGATGGCTATCCAGACTTATCTATTGAGAAAGTACCAACCTACAGGCTTAATCAAGCAGGGTTATCAACGACTACGCTGGCTTGCGTTATCCCCTGACCGATCCTGTCTCCTAGTATAGTTGACCACCGGTAAGGAGGCGAGCGAAAAACCTAACGGGTGCTTGATAGCGTCAAGTGCTAGGACAATTTGCGATTATCAAAACCTTTATCAGTTCTCGATTTAGCTCAATTTGTTATGAGAATGACTTTTGACAAGGCAGAAGCACCAATTTGTCGTCTGGCAAAATTTCTGCTGTTTGGCTCGGAACAAACGTGACAGGGAAAGGACTTTGCCGAAAATGGAGTTTGAGACTTGGGTGGTGGCATGTTTAAGGATCGAGCGTGCTGCTGTAAATGTATGGCTTGCATGTCTGTTCGGTACGCAGTGCCAGTCCTTCACGGTGCCCAACTTTTGTGCGATCGGTCAACTCTTGGTGATTGGCGAGCCCAACACCTTATCTTCCGTCCACATTAAATGTGCAGTCCCGCTTTTTTGCGTGCGCGCGGACGGCCATTTTATCTTCTGCGTGTTCGAGCTCATAATCGCTGCGTATCTGCAGATAAATGTAAAGGGCAGGCGGAAGCCATAGGGGCATGGTCAATAGCCCGACAGTTACTCCGATGGCTTCTCTAAATGTATGGACTGGCGACTTACCTTGCCGTTTGTCCGACTTCTTAACAGGTGTGCTTCTCAAGTCATTTGACTTCGACTGGACGCCGGAAGTTAAGTTGGTCTTCGTCCCAGGATGGATTGTTGTGTGCACAGATGGGTCATTAGGGAACATATCTTCGGCAGCCGAGACGGTGAATGTTTGTTTTGGCTGCCTGATTGTTAGCTGGTCGTCCTGTGTTGCGACTTTCTGAGTCGACAGAATCCCCGCATCGGCTGAGCCATTAAGTTCTCCTGCGCGACAAAAACCGACTGTATAAGTTGCAATTATGAGGACCGCTAGAAACAAGTGTTTGCATGATTCCATCTAAGAACACTCCCAAGTGTATCGCCATAAAACTCTTGTACTATTGTCTATTCTGGTTACCGGTGCTGCTGTGACAATATGACAGTTGTCCTATTGTCACAGCAGCAGCTTTTGACATCATGTGCTGCAACTCTCAATGTAGCTAATATCAGAAGTGGTGGCTTTGCGGAAGACGGTCATTTCCGGCATTGTTGTTACTATTCTTTTGCGCTAGCTTCCCGTAGAAGATTGACGATCTTAGTGTTTTTGTTATCAATAGCCTGTTTCAACATGTTTCCACCATATTGGACAGGGGCATTAACATTACATCCTTTGTTGAATAAATAGGTTGACGATCTTGGGTTTGCCTCCCGTTAGCACATCGCAAGCAATTGTCGAGCCAGCCTTCGGACAGATTAAAGAGGCAAGTCTGGAATTTCGCAGATTCTCCTTCCGCGGACTCAAGAAGGCACA
>CAILLX010000210.1 GCA_903835185.1 uncultured bacterium
AGATTATTATTCGATGATGCGTTGCTATAATTGCCCAATTCCTTCTCTTAGGGTAATCGGATCCTCGCTTGAGTCGAATGAGGCGAATATGCTAGAAAAAATTATTATTGCGGTATGCCTATTCACTCTTTGGCAAGCTGCGTTGGACAATAACATCGAGGCTGTGAAGTCCGAACTCGCCAAAGGAGCGCCCGTTTTCTCAACAGCGCAGAACGGTGCAACGCCATTACATTTTGCTGCCTCTAGAGCGAACGCGGATATGGTCAAGCTGCTAATCTCGGAAGGTGCCTCTGCAAAGGCAACGACTGCCGAGGGCGCGACGCCGCTACAGTTTGCAGCGAGTTATGGAGCGGACATCTCGGTCAAAAGAAAGACGCAGAGATCAGGATACAATGCGCCGAATAGTAATGAAGAGACAAATATGCCGCTTCCAACAGCAGCCGAACTTGATGCTAAGGTAATGCCATGCGTGTTGGAACTTCTGAAAGCCGGCGCTGATCTTAATGCCACTGGAAAGAGAGGCGGCTCGGCTCTACTTTCAGCCGCTTCCAATGGGTACACGAACGTCTGTAAAATTCTCCTGGCGCACGGAGCAAGAGCAAACCTTTGATTGCTGCCGGAGCGGATGTGGACACAAGCGCTCAATGCGACACTCCGCTTCTACTTGCAGCCAGAGGACCCTGTCCAGAAATAGTAAATCTGCTATTGAAGAAAGGAGCCAGCCCCAAGAGTAGAGACGCTGATGGCGAAACAGCCCTCTTACTTGCTATCAATGCGGCATCCCGCAGTAGCGAGCCTAAGATTAGAGAACAGGAATTACAGACCGCCACCATACTATTAAATGCCGGTGTCGACCCAAACCAGGGAACTCAATTTTTCGGCACACCTCTGCCGAGTGCGTCCCGACAAGGTAATTTACCCATGGTTCGTCTATTAATTGAGCGAGGTGCCCATGTTAACACCGCAGATACGCTTGGCTGGACAGCCCTGCATTGTGCAGCGTCAAACGGCGATCTGGAGATGGTAAAAATCTTGCTTGGGCATGGCGCTGACTTACGCGCAGAGAATAGTGATAAGAAATCAGCGCTGGCGCTTGTGAAGGGACCTCAGGCAGAGGGAATCAAGGCGGAGTTGCTAAAACACGGTGCACACTGATCATGGTCGTCGCACGACCATAATGGATGCGATGTAGCCAATCTAGCTAGTTCCGCACTGCAAGTGCGCCATGAGTGCCAAGGTGGATATATGTAACACATACGACTGGGCGAACGACTACTTAACTGGACCTTGGGAATTCAAGGGATAAGGCGGCCGCTGGTGGTATCGTAAAATAGCGCCAGATGGTCATGGCGGCGGGCAAACAGATATTCTCCAGGATGGCTGGAGCTGTCGAGACTTAGTTCGCGAGGCAGTTAAGCCTTTTTTGCATGATTGTGTTGAGTAACTCCTTTTGATCCTTTCTCTCGAAAATCCAGTCACGAACCAGCTGGACGAAGTTCTCTAGAAGAACTCCTTGTTTACGGACTAGATGAGGTCAAATTGTCGCGAGAAGTGCAGTGAGCTCAGGCGACGCCTGGTGACTTTGTCATTGAGCCGCGCGCCAGGTAAGTTTGTATGCTGCCCAGCAGAACCGCAAGTACACTAGTGAAATTGCTGTTAGAAGTGCGAGCAAAATGTGGCGGCTACCAGGCAGCCAGGTAAATGTGCAGAAGTACAAGTCAAGGCCGACCCATGAGACTATGAGTAGCTCTTTTACTCGTGGCCTTATCTTGCCGTCAAGCGGGTTTGCTAAGTACATCCAGAGTATTAGGAGAAACAGCGAGAGGTCGTAAACTCTGAGATATGGCGATACCAGAGGTAGTGCTCCGATGCTCAAAATTATGAGAATGTCTTGTTTTAACGACCAGGTGAGTCGTGAACTCATAACCTTGTAACTGAGCAAAAAGAGAAGCAGAAATGCCGATGCAATCAACGGCTTAATTGCGTCCGTGTAGACACTGAGGTATTGGGCAGGAATCAATACATTTGCAGCAGAAGGCAGAGATCCAGCAAGAATAAAGCGAAAGTCAGATGACTTGCCGATAAACTGTTGCGTGAATTCGTGCAGCATGGTTAACCAGCCGGTAACAGCGCCAAACCCGAAGAAGCCAATGGCAATGACGAAAAGAGCTGCTGTTCCTGCTGCAAACCCGGCACACAGCTCGGCAGCTTCGAGACAACCTGGCTCGCCTCTGGAGTGATCCGTGAGTCTAATTTGCGCCAGTACCCAGCTAGCTATCACCACTGCCAGTGGCAGCAAAATTTGAGCCTTGAGCCACAGTGTCGACCAGGCAAGTCCAGCAGCGAAATGCTGGTTATGTTTCCAGAGTACATAGCCTGCTACCAGTGGTAACATGGCGAACAGAGCTGTTGGCTGTCCTAGCACAAGGGTATGCAGTACCTGAAAAAGGGTAAATGTGACGAGCAGCGGTGTCCAGCCGGCTTTCCTGAGCAGGCTAAAAGTCAGTGCGCTGGCGCACAGAGCTGCCAGCAAAGTTATTTGCCATGCGATAAGAGAACCTCGTGCAGGGAAGATGGAGAAAGGGACAAAGATGAGCGATGTCATTGGCGGGTATAGAAAAACAGCATTCATGTCGGGCGATAATTGGGGAAAGAGCCGGTGCGCATATAAGTTGAATGGTGTTGCAAGTAAAGAGTGTGATCCAGCTGACAGGTACAATTCACTACCGTGCCCGTTTCTTACCATTGTGCCAGCTACATAGAAAAGCATACAAAAGTCGTCATGTGCCAATTGTGTCATTGGAAACGTGTCATAGAACACTAAAGCTGACAGAGTGAGCACGGACGAAAGCAAGCCAAAGATTTGCAAGTTCCTAACATTTTTATTTTGTGCCATAACTACTCCACACTTGGTGTTCTGTCTCTTAAATGTCATGCATTACCTGTTTTGTGGCGGCACCGGGGCAACCGTATGGGGGCTGCGCGCTGCCCGGGGGCGCGTGCTGAACGGTATCTACGGGGAATTGGTCGGCCACTTTGGAAACGGAGCACTAGATGGTAAGTGATGCTTGCAGGTTGAATTAGCATTCAATGGATACCATAATATACTCGCTGTCTCTAGCGCAAGTTTCACTCTTTTAGGGTAGTAAAGCTCCCGGGGTGTCATTGGAGCAACGGTTTTGAGCAATTCAGGCTGTATAGACGAACGGCTCCTTGTTGGGGACCAGGGCTTTGAAGAAATCCAAGATCGAATTGTCGCGCTCTTCGAGCATCCAAGTGCACTGAGGGCGAGCGCCCTTGCGATTCGGCGTTCTCATCAGAAGAGCGAGTCTGACTGTTCCGAGATCATCTAAGAGCGAGTCAACGCCGCCCGAGTATTCGTGCTGTTCTTGCGCAATCTTGTGCAAGAGTCGGGAGAGCAGGAGCGCTATTAGACAAATAGAAATGTGGACACGCATTTTCTGGTCAGTCCAGTGATACTGCGGACTCACGGCGAGGTGATAGGGGTTCTTAAGCAAAGAAAACGTTTGCTCGAACAGTTCTTCTGCATTGTAGGACTTCAGGATCTCGGCATCAGTCCATGCGTGCCGCTCTGTCATCAGAAGTCTCTTTCCAAATACTTCGGTATACAAATGCTTGCGCTTTTCTTCATCGACATTCCACAAGAGTCGCTCGGAGCCGGAGGCTTCGTGATTGTAGTTAACAGTAATGATCTCTTTCAAATGTTGCTGATTGAGCAGCTCATTAATCTGCTTGGAGGCATTCTCGGCACTGTGCGGTCCGCTGTGCGGCTTGGTGAGTTGCTCCTTCCATTGCTGAAGCGCAGACAGACATTTATTCAAATGTTGCTCAAATCCGCGGATCTCCTTGGAACGGAATTCTTCACTCATGAAAAGCAAAACCGTTCTTTCTGCGCCCCAAATTTCTCGCTTGAGACGATGGACAAGAAACCCTTTCAGGGAGTCATCTCCGACTGGTCGATATTGTTCTGCAGGAATGGCGAGGAGCTCGGGGTGATGGCTTAAAGCGAGCGGTACAACAAAATGCAGTCCGCTCGCGTCGACCAGCGCTTGGTTGGCTCTGGAATTATTCCCTTTGTCATAGACAAGCGTGATGTCGGTTGCTTTGCCAACTAACGCTTCCAGCCGCTTCCGAATTGCGCTGAGAGAATCGGGAAATGATTTCACATCAGGAATGTTGTCTTGGTCAACCTGACTACACAGAGGAATCAGCCTATCTCGTGCAGCCAAAAGAGCAAGGGAGACTTGTCGTAAGTCGAACCGCTTCTGCTTGTTCCTTCCACGCTGAGCCAGTTTAGATCGGTCGTTGTCGCTGGCGAGATATGTGAAAAAATTGGTTGGATCATAGAAAAGCAGATCAAGCTTAATCTTGAATTGGTCGACAACTCGTTGTGTCAATTCGGATTCGATTGCCTCCAAGGCCTCGGGTGTGACGTCATCCATGCAGTTCCAGAAGTGCTGGCTCGTGAGTTGCGCTGGATCAAGGTCGAAGAGCTTGTGTATCGATGTCTCCGTAGCCCACTTGCTCCAGGCACGTTTTGAGCAGGGATCGACAGCACGATTTAGGGCAGCAAGAAGCATTGTGGTGCCAACAGATATGACACGCCGCGATTGGCCGACATGCTTGTTGATGACTCCTATTACCCCAATCTTGTCAGCCAGAGCCTTGAGTGTGGCCAAGTCGCCGTGCTGAAAAGAGCGAATTGAAATCTGATGCTCCTCTTCACCGAGCAGCTTGCGCACCAATGCCTCTGGCGAGCCAATATGCATGATAGGCACCGGCGTCGGTTTGCCATTAATGCGCTTTGACTCCACAATCTGGATTTACGGGGTGTTTGCGGTGAAATTTACGCTAGGCGGATTACGGTACGTCAATGCCTGGTGCGCGCCTTTCTTCTTATGGCGTTGTGGTGCAACTTGCACAGCGCTTTTGTGCTTGGGCTTGTGGCAATATCTCCCACATTTGTTCTTTATGCCTGCTAACGCCGGGATTGTCGAAACCAAGCCAGTAACACTGGCAGATTTAACTGAATAGAGAGCGTTGCACGAACCACATCCTTGAATGCCAACACAACCGAGTGTTTAATCATGGTGATTGGTGAACCACGGGAGTTGATGAATGGCTCGTCCGTCAAGACGCGATGTTGCGAAAGAGCAGTTCTGGCGTAAAGC
>CAILLX010000211.1 GCA_903835185.1 uncultured bacterium
ACCGGACCAGCAAGTTCCTTCGTCCACTGAACCCAAAACCTCCTGCGTTCCTGCCTGTCAACGGAAATGCTTCCAATCTCCATTGTCATGCGGCAAGAGATCGTGACTCGATTCCGGCAAAAGATCGTGACTTATCACACTAGCCCATCTTCCCGCGCGTGAGCACTCAACTCAAGGGTGTACTTCGTGCAACGGTTTCTTTGGAAAAGCATACGAACAGAAGTTCCCACTCTTAAGGCAAGCTGCCAGAAACTCAGATTGCAAGCACCTTGCTTTAAAATAACTCAGCTCTTGAGCTCAAACCTGCTTCTCTTTGTTTAACCTAGAAATGCCCTGGAGCGACTTGGCTCTGATTACTGTCCGTTAATTTTTGGGAAGGTCACTTCTGTCTAGTTCAACCGGTGGTCTACGGTCAGAGGTTCTGTCATAATCTTCCAAAACAGCCTGAACTTTTCCCAAGTATTCAATCAAATTATGTCGTTCTAAAGGCTTTAAAGCTATATCTCGCGCATATGGAGGCATGCTCATGAGACACTCCATGAAGATGCCCTCAAATGAAACGTTCCTTTCGGATGCACTGCGCAACCCAATATCGACAGCCGCAGGCGCTCCTCTGCCGTCCTTGAGCTGATATTGCTGAGAGTCAGACTGCTCTGCCAACGTGTCCTGATCAGCTGAATCTGTCCAGCGAGAACACACCTCCTCTACGAAATCAGCAACACACTCAGCAAATTCGCTAGGAGTCTGTCCTGCTACTGCTCTTAGATCGGCTACTCCTGACTTGTACATCGTGAGCAATACTTCTAAATCCTCTGGACCTGTCCAGCCATGCTTGCCGTCAATCTCCTGTAATCTAGTCCCGATGCCTCGGAGGTGTTCCTGAACGTCAATTGGAATGTCAGCAATCAGCGCCGCTGGACTGGGCTGCTCGAAAGCATCATTGGCACGAGATGAAGTTGATTCTTGTAGAGTGCTCAACTGATCATTGCCAGCACGTTCGGCACTGAAATCCCCGCCTTCTATAATTTCTGCATCTTTAGGTGAATGCAGTCTTGAATAAGCGGCTTCAGTTGCTACCGACTTGGTATCATAAACTTGCATAAAAGGATACTGCTCACCGCCCCAGTTCTTTAGCCAATTCTGTACTACGGCTGCTTTCCTTTCCCCGGTTGCACGCATCTCTTCATGCTCTTCACGAACATTCTCCACCACACTTCTGTCTAGTTCGACTGGTGCATTTGCCGCCTCGGATGCACGTTCCGAAGTGGCTTCCACCAAATCGGCTGAGTGTGCAGTTGCATCGGACTTACTCCGCAAAAACTCCTCAACATGCTTTCTAACAAGTGCACCTGCTGCCCACGCTTCTCGTTCGTGATACTGCATGTAATTCTGCCAAATACTCTGTCTTTGATCATTTATCTGTTGGAGACTGTCCATCAAAGCGCGACTCAGCAACTCAAAGGCTTTTGGTGACATGCTATTCACCAGTCCGCTATCGGTCCCGTAATTATCTACAAGCTCACTAATCTCTCCAGAAACATCTTCTCCGAAAACTTGTTTCAACTTGGAATCATCTGGCTGTTTTGCCAATTCCTCTATTAGTAGATCCGGACGCCTGCTCTTTTGTAAATCATTATAATTTTTTGCTGCTAATTCATAACGGTGCCGCAGATTTTCTAATTCACCATGTGGTTGATGGTCCTGAATTTCTGCAAGCACTTCTGCACGTTCAGACTGAACAGGATCAGTAATGGCACTTTTCGCTTTAGATAGCTCCCGTTGTTCATGATGCGTGAACGCATGCGCGATAGTTTGTATCGCTTGCAATCGTGGTGGAGCCTCGGCAAGACTGCTTGCATTGACTCGTATCTCTCCATAATTATAATCTGCGGAAAAATCCTGATCCTTCTCATTGTTGTAAACAATTCTAACTCTCGGTGTAGGTAGTAAATTATCCTTGTCGCAACTGCGAAGGATATCCTCAATTTGTTGCTCGGCATTTCGGATTTGTTTGAGATACTCAATATATTGCTGGTGAGCGGCAAGTACATCCGGGTGATCATCACCCAATTCCTGTCGCAACTTCAACCTTTCGTGGTATTTCACGTCTATTTCCTGAACGACATCGGTCAGTCCTTGAAATGACGGTAATTTGGATAGTTGCTCACCAACTTTGAACAATGTGCCATTTTGAATAAGCCTGATATTGTTAGCACAACGCTCCAACAGCTTGCGATCCGCTGAGCACAGAGCATTCCAATCTGGAATTTGCCACATCTTTTCAGGTGCTTGACGCTCAATTACTATAGGTTCTGTGGCTAGGAAACCTATCAATTCATGCGGTTGCTCAGTTGTACCATGCACTGACTCTGCAAACTCCGGAGTGCCTCCAACATTGGCTTTCCTCTGCCGGGAAATCGAAGCATCAACCATGTCCATGGACAAATCAGCTCTTGCGTATGCAGCAAGATCATAGGCTCTCAAGAACGCAGGCAACGGTCCAGATTCATCTTTGGCGCTAGCACCATGCTGTACTGCTTGCTCATGGACAAGTGCACCAACGATAAATGCTTGCTTTTCATGGAGTACAGACATGTACTGTTCGTATGCTTGTGCCCGAGAATCATTAATTTCTACCAAACGATGTCTGAGAATGAAAGCAAGCTCAGCCGCGGCTTTGTCGTTGTCAAAAGGAGCTCCTTCACCAGTCTTTGCTCTCTGCCAGGACTCAATTAGTGAACGCACTGCCAGCGGTGGCTGCTCACCTCCAAACAGATGCCCCGACAACGTGCCCTTATCTGCCGCCAGCTGCTCTAGCAATTCTGATGCGGGTTTGCCTGCATCAAGCTTCTTCAATTCACGGTCAGTCAATCTAAAATGATTGCCAGCAAGAGTAAATTCTTTAGTAATAGGTTTGTTGTTCTTGAACGATACTGCCAGCCGATTGGCAAGATCCTCATGCTCGAATGAGAGTGCTTTGCCATCTCGCAATTTCAAAATTGCTTCAACAAAATTTGTTGGGAGTTGCCCTGTCTGTCCATCCGGACGTGCATATTTGCTATAAAGCTGCTGGAGACGTTCAAGTTGTCTGGGTGTGGCGGCAGCACCTGTTATGCCAAGCTTATCGGCAAGATTGCTAATGATTAGTTTGTCTTGCCAAATATGAGTAAGCTCATGCTCAAACGATTCAACTATTTCTGATGCACGGTGTGCATCAAGGACAAGTTCGGCCGGCAGCATCAAAACACCGTCTTTGTATGCTGCGCCGTTAGCACCCAGATCGTGATATATCTTCACTTGGAACTCTGGCAATCCCAATTTGGCTGCTCTTGTTTTGAATTGCGCCTCTAGTTCTGCTCCGCGAACCTTGATTACATTTTCAACTGATTTAAGCTGCTCGGCATATTGTTGGCGGTAGTGCAGGTAGCCAGACTCATACATGCGCAATAGCTGTTCGCCTCCCTCAATAGACAAACATTTCTGGCGTACAACCTCTGCTTTGTGCAGATCCTGCTCTGATACCATGTTGCTTTCAACCAACGCTTGTCTGACTTTTACCAACTCGTCAAACAATCTGACAGCACTTTGCTCAACTTCAGGGTGCTCCTGTCGCACGTCCGTCCACCGACTTGTGCGCTCGGACAGCAAATCTATAAATGCACCACGACCGTGTGGCTCACACAGCTCAGCAGGAGCATACCGTAGAGCTTCTGCCCGTTCAGCTGGCGTAAAATCAGCCAGGTCTCTTTTTGGTCTAAATAGTTGCTTGTCGCCAGTATCACCATTCTTGAAGTTAGCCTTGGGAGCAGCCATTTCTCTGACCGCCTCGGAACTTAGAAATACTGCATCTGAACCGCTTTCGTACACTACTTCGCCTGGAGAATCGACCAATCCTTTTTCCGTATAGAAAGCAGGTTTTTCCCGAGGGAATTCACGCGGAGAGCTGGCGTAAGTAGCGTCCTTACCAGAAGCAACACCAACAGAACTGGACTTGAAATGCTCAAGTGCTTCTCTGCCGGCTCCTGCAAGGGTAGCTAATCCTTCTCGGATTGTATGTGAAAACATTGCTGTGCCATCCGCAATTGCCTTGCGAACCTCAGCAACCTTTGCATTGAGACTGCGCTCAATAGCATGGCGACCTACATCAATTCCGGACGGTTTGCCTGCATCGCTTGGCTCTCTTCTTGCTTCTTGCGGGCGTGCTTCTGACACGGCGTGCGGGGCAGCCGACAGCTCTTCCTTCCAATGTTGGACCGCCTTGAATATCTCAGGTCCTGCAGCTTCAGGGCTGATAACGGCAACGTCATTGGTTGGCACTTCACCTTGTTCAGCAAAGCGATGAGTTTCACCCAACACATCCTCTGACTTCGCAATTGCTGGGGCACCAGGTTGCAATAGTTCTTCGGGCGACTGTCCCTGTTGTTCTACCCTATTTGCTTGATTGTACTGACTTTCAGGCTTCAACAATTCTGCTAGAGTTGTTCGCTGCTTAAAATCGTCACCAACAAAAACAACAATCTCACTATCAGGTATCTTCAATGACCTTGCCAATTTTAATCGCATGTTGCCATCAAAAATGTAAATATCCGAGCCATGCCGAGTAGCATGAATGCGAGAATTCTCGAGATCTGCTTTCAGGAGTTCTCTTTGTGCTACTTTGAGTGTCAAGACATTGATTCCAAGATCCCTTTTTAACTTGGACAACTGAATCTTAACTTGTGCAGATGGCTTATCACTCTCGTGTATGATTACCTGCCGAGGTCTCTCGGAAGGGATGCTGCCAACATCTGACGATAAAGCTGGTTGTATCTTCGGAACTGTTTCATCTGGCAGTCTAGCTTCTGCTAGGGTACCCTCAATCTGCTTTCTGATAGCCTCAACATTTGCAAGCTGTTCATCCTGAGTCGGCAATTCTTTCAGCGATTCGCGCAAACCCATCGGGGTTGCGGGTGCTGTTCGCTCCTCTTGTACATTCTCCCCGCCAACCATCACATGCTCAGGCGCATCTGATAGCTCTCCAGTTGACTTCTCTGAATCGAGTGCAGGATCGAGTCCAACTTGCGATCCACGCCCAGGCTGCGATCCACCTCCGGCTGGCATATCGCCAGCATGTGTTGATGTCCTTCGAGTCAGCTCTTCAACAAACTCCATTGCTTGCCGCAATGCAGTTTGCGCCTTGTTAAAATCCTCCTCGCTGCGGGGATTGGAATCCTTAATCAAATCAATGCAGTGCTCGAGCGGACCGGAAAGGGTTGCATGTAGCTGGACAGCCAGTGACGTGTCTTTGCTGCTCAGCGGTGGAGCCTTACTCCTGAAGTTGTTAAGCTGCTCGAGCAGCAGCCGCACTCTCTGTATCTCTTTGTCGCTCTTGACTTTTTTCTGAGCACTGAATTCTTCCTGCACTCTGCTGATATGGTCACCCATGAGCTTCTGGAAAAATTCCTGTGGTGTTCTTGCCAGCAGCATCCTGCCGTCAGGACCTCTCACCAGCATTTCGCCCTTGTTGTTTGCAACTGTCAGACTGCCGCCCTCGTGCAAGAAAATACCCATGCCTATCTCTTGAGGAGGTATGTTTCCCCGTGCATCCGTCTGGACTATATGTGCTCTGCCGTTGACGTCTATAATCTTCATTATGCTGCCGTCAGGTCCGAGCCTCAAACGCCAGCCATCTTGTCCTGTGATAGTTGCGCGACCGTCAGGGTGTTGCAACCGAACAGTCCCTGTTTCCCTATCTGTAAATCTGAGAATACCGTGACCTATCTGCTCCACATCTCCTCTTATGGTAGTCATCTTGCCGGCTGTGGTCAATTGCCAGGTATTGTCTCCTGTTTTCCTCAAGGACGAGCCCAGACTATTGAACTCGCCAACTGCATTAGCTATCCACCCTCGTTGATTTGCTTGTCGTGCTGGCAGAGCTTGAATATCGCCTAACCTTGTATTATCTCTAGCCTGATTAACTGAGCTGGATGGGCGTGGCTGTGCAGTCTCTCGTGATTCTGTGCTGCCAGTCGTCAGTGAGGCACTTACCCTTCGCCGCTCAATCTCCTGCCTCATCGCGAGGCTCATACGATCTTGAGCATCTCTTAACTGCTGACGTGCTTGCATGAGAGCATCAGACTCTGTGGAGGTTAAGTGTTCGGATGCCGCCACTTTCTTGTCAGTTTTTGCATGCTCGCGCTCAAATGCCTGAACCACCTGGAATTTTGTAAAAGCTAATCGCGCATCAGCTTGGGCTTGTGCAAATGCAAGCTGTGCTTCAGCAAGACTTATATTGGCATTATGAGCCAATCGTAAGTGCTCTGATTGATTGCCAGCCAGCTGGAGATTATTCTGTTCCCTCACTACTGTGGCATTGTGTTCGCCTTGTGCTGTGGCGACAGCAACCTTATGTTCAAGCTCAGCCCTGGCGATTGAAACATTGCCTTCTGCTGCGACCTTGTTAAGATGCAACTGACTGTCGCTTGGATTTTGTTCAGCTTTCCACTGAGCCAACTTTAGAAGTGCATCTTGCTTAGCAACGGCAGCTTTCCCTGCAGCTTCCGCCTGAGCTATTGCAACTTTACCCGCAGTTTCCACCTTCGCTTGCGCATTATTTACTAACTGAACCTCTTGCGCTGCAAAAACTGGGTGTTCCGCAGCTGCGTTTGCTTTAGACAGGGTCTCTCGCGCCTCAACAACAGCAGCATTTTGTGCAGGATCTTGTTGAGCTGCAGCTTGCGCTGCAGCCAGTTTCGCTTGCTTGTTGGCTATATCCAACGGACCGTCCATACGAGCTTGAGCAACCAGATTATTGCCTTCGGTTTCTACTCTGGATTGAATAAGTCTTCCTTCAGCTTCTGCTTTGGCAATAGAGTGTTGGCTCTCTGTGTTTGCAACATTTTCTCTGGCCTTGAGAAGTGCTTCTTGAGCCGCTGCATTGGCTGGTTCATGCTTGGCCAAACCTTCGGCATTGGCAAGAGCTTGGTGGGCATTAGCTAAATCTACCTGCCATTCTCTCTCAACTTTTGCCAGGTCATGCTCACCTTTTACTTCAACCATCTCAAGGTCAGCAATGGCTCTGAATCGCTGCACATCGCTATTTGATTTTGCTTCAACAAGATCTAAATTGGCTTGAGCCCGTGCTATGTCAGCTTGTTCGCCTTTCTGCTGTGTGCGCAGTAATTCTTGGTGCGCACTTGCCACAGCCTGCTCGCCGTCAGCTTTAGTTATATAGACTGGTGCTTCTGCTGCCCATTCCTTTTTATGCAGATCACTTTGAGTTTTTGGTCTTCCCAAATCATGCTCTGAGACAATTTTGAGCGACCCGTCTGGATTTACGTCAAAATAGGCAGGGACTCTTTCCCTGTTGGGTCCAGGTTGTCCAACTTTCCATTCATGTTCATTCACGCGGGAAGCCACTCGCCCGTCTGGGAAAGTGATGCTGTCTAGCTTACCCGTCTTCTCATTGTACCTGTATTGGTGCTCATGCCATTCTGCATCCGCATGGCTAACAATCCGACCGCTGCGATCTGCTGTTCTGGTATTACCAGCGGTATCTTTAAAGGAAACACTCCCGTCTAGATGCTCAGTTCTAGTTCCTTTTGCGCTAGTCTTTCTGATACCACCATCAACAGTGACTTCCACCTTGCCATTAAAGGTTGTTTGTCTACCATCCGGCTTCGTTATCTCATAAGTCTTGCCGTCTTTGCTGGTCCAGGTTTCTCCATTCCCCCCTTTCATGCTGTTGAGGAAGTGCTCGCCTGTACCACTCTTGTCATATCCAAAATCAAAAGTTTTAGCTTCAGCTCCGCCTTCAAACTTGACTTTCTCAACATTGCCATACTTATCCATCTGCACATGTGAGGACTCAGGACTCAAAATCCTGTTCAATCGCTCAGTAACATGGTGACTACCCAGAGTCATGAGCGGAGCGCTTGCAGCAGCTTTCAGACCAGCTTCATTCATTTTGTCCAAAATCCGTCCGAAGTTGCCCTCTTGCAGAAGCATTTCAGCACTTACCGAATCCACCGAAATGTGCAGTCTGGCAGCAATCTCTTCTCGTTGTTGCTTATAAGCCTCGGGCATTGCTGAAAGGCCGGCATTGCTGTAAGCCATCATCATGTCATGCATGGCGGTAACTGCAACTCCATCCTTGGGAATATTGCGTGCAAGTGCCCTCAGCACGCAGCACTCTCTCTCTGCAGAATGCCCCAGTGCGTGCCCGGCACTTGTCTTAAACCCGCCTGCCAAACCTTTTCCGGCCATCATCCAAAATGTGCCCATGCCCAGCTCGTCAAAGCCAAGCTTTTGGATAATGTCGGAGTTGCCATCTCTCCATGCTGCTGCTGTATTGAAGGCGGTTGTTTGCAGGAAAGCATCGCCAGCGTTATAAATGCCTTTCATGGTTAACATGGCACCTTTTGAAACATTGCCTGCATCAGAAAGTGCTTTGAAAGCCAATTGTGATTGCTTTCCAGCTATGGCACCACCGCCCATAGCTAGTCCACCTTCGAGAAATCCGGCATAGGCGTTGCGACTAAATTCGTTCAAGTCACCACCTTGAGATTGTCGCCCTACACCTGAAATTAACGCCCCAGCTGTACCATCAGCCACAAATTCTGCTGCGGATGCCCCAACCCGAAGCATGCGTGCACTTGCAAGACCACGCTCAGTCCAAAGAGCAATCCTAGCGCCATTGAATGCGGCACCTGCCACAGATCCTATCCCTGCAGTGGCCACGGTCATGGCTGCCATAACCACAGCATCGTTAAGTTCTTGATGCTGTTGCTTCAACTGCTGTCCCAAAGCTGCGCCATCGCTGCCAGTAGCTCCAATATCTCCCATCAACCGTTGTGTTACAGCTGAGTATCCATCAAGACGGTTGTTGTCAAATTTCTTAGTGTCAAATCCATCTGTAAAAGCACGCGACAGCTCTTGTTTGAGATGCAGTCGCTCCTCGGAAAGCTGGTTCGAGTAATTATGAAGCATTCCCTCGTCACGACCCAGCACCATGGCGCTTATTTGCGTCCTTTCCATAAGCCATGGGCGACTCTTGAAATACTCTCCATTATTGTTAGCCAAATCATCCTGGGCCTTTTTAGCTTGACGGTCGAGTTCCTCAGGAGTAACCAGCCCACCTGAAACTCGCTCTCCATTGCTCAGAACACGATCAGGTCCAATCCCCATCACATTGTGCTGTTGCTTGTCACTGCCGATGGTGAATTGCATCAACACACGATTTTCATTAGCCAATTGGATTGGCTGCTGTCCGTCCAATTGGATGGAATAACCAGCAACTAGCTTGCCGCCAGGATCCTTCACATATTCTTTGTCACCCGAACCGGTTCGCTTGTGAAGTTCTCCATTGATTATCTGGTAAACCTGGTTGCCATAGCGCAACCTGCCATTAACTGTGTTGACGTTTTTCTCGTCAATTGCTGGCAGTTCAATTTTGGGTGGCGGTACCTTAACCTCTTCACGAAGCCCCTCTGCTCGCGCATGCTTTGTCGGACCTTCAAGCAAAAACTTCATGTCTTCACTGGCGATACCTTTGCCAGCTATGTTGTCCAGTCTTTCCTTAAATCTTTTCTCAAGTTCTTGACCTCGTGCAAGATCTATTTTGCTTTGCTCGGTAGGGTGCTTATCATTAACAGCTTGCGCGTATTGTGTTTCCAAACTGGCACGTCGCTTGCAGTCATTGAGACTGATAATGTCGCCTCCAGTAGACACCCAATCAACCTTTTGTTGAGCACCTTTTCCATCTGGGTATTCCAGATGCCAGACACCTTTTAGATCCTTCATGCTGATATTCATTGGGAGCTGATTGCTTGGATTAGCCCAAGTTATCTTGCCGTCCGGGCCATCAATGCTGCCAACTTGAACCTTGCCATCAGGTGAATATATTTTCCCTTCTTTAATTATGTATTTGGTCTGGACTTGCTGTGCAGATTCACCGTTGCCCTGTATGTGTGGAACTATTGCATAACCTTGCAGTTTGGACGGATCTTTAGGAAGCTCCTCAAGCTTTGGCGGCAAGGTATTCAGTTGCTTTCGCTGAGCCTCTAATGGTCCGCCTAAATTAGCTGTTTGTGTGTCTGATGTGGATTTACTAAGAGAAGCCAGAGTGGCATCGTCTACCTGACCTTTCGTTATCATCCGATCAAGTTGAAAGTCTGCAGACTCGGACTGTGTCTTCAAATTCTCATTGCGCTGCTCCAGGGTCTTATCTCCCCAGATGGCTGTTGTTGTCTCACTAATCCGGCTCACAATTCCCTGCTGTTCAACTTCTGTTGCCAGCTGCTCTCTTCTGGTCTTTTGATCGACCTTGGACTGAGCCACGTTAAAGTATCCACCTTTACCTGGAATGGGACGACCGGCAGCATCAACATCAGGGCCAAGACATACCCCCTGTATTCTGCTTGTTCTATGATCGTGGTCGGTATTACCTGTGGAGTCACCCATAACTTGCAAATCAAATGTTGCTTTGGTGAAATTCTGGAGTGGAATTGGTTGTCCATCATTAGGCGGATAAATGCAACCACCTTCAAGTTGTCCATTTGCGCCCTGGTGTGGTGCCGCCACACGTCCAAATTGTTCGTTTGTTTGCTTGTTAATCAACATACCCATGCGAACTTCATATTCGGTTGGAGCATGTGTCTTGGGATCAGGAATGAACATTTTCCCGTTGCTGATTTCTTTGTTGGCCACAAATTCACGTGGTTTACCGGCTTCCAGCCCTTTGAATGTCCAGTTGTTAAACTCGCTGTTAACATCTGTGCCGGACTGGCTGTACTGGTGGTCTGGGAGGTGTACCTTGCCACCTTCGTCCAGATGTCCCTTAAATTTGCCCTGCTCGTCGTAAAGGTTTCCACCCATTGCAAGTAAGGTGTGTCCACCATCGGGAGATTTAAATACACCGTTGAAGCCCGACTGAGCATCTTTCTTGTCAGCTAGATCAAGACGACTCCCATCAGAACCCACGCCATGAAATGCAGTGCTTTCGCTGCCATCAAGTATGTTGTGCTTCTGTCCGTTGAGAGTGAAATCGCCATTATCTTGGACTGTACCAACAACCTGGTTGGAGGCGTTCTTAATTTGGCCCTTTTCCACCTTGTACTGAGAGACATTCCCTGTGCTGTCGTTATAGACGAGTGTGCCGTTTGGTTCTTTTCCTTCACGAGGCGCAGTCGAAGTCAAGTGCTGAAGACCCATGGAGGGCTTGTATGCTTCAACCTGGTACTCTTTTGTTGTTTTAACCAAATCCTGACTGGCAATTAGAGCAAGCTTAGTGGCTATGTCTCCCTTGAGCATATGCCCGTCCTGCGACACGCCAGCAACTTTTCCATCCTGCAGAGCAAAGCTGAACTTGTGATGGTTCTCTTCACGTGTGTACTCAGTCGTCCTTGCATCCTTGTCAAACTTAATGTGTGTATGCGAACCGTTTATGCCGGTGGTATCGACAGTGGTGCAACCGGTTGTGGTGTTGTATATTTTATTAGTTGTTTCGTAAGGCGTTGAATGATTCGCTTTTGTCAGATCGTACCTGGAATGCTGTTCTGTAATGGTGTGACTGGACTTATTTTCGGCGTACTGAATATGCTCATGGGAAGAAGCTTTCTGGTGACTAGCATCTTTTGTATTCTTAAACTGATAGTGATCTGTGAGCCGTCCATGCTTATCACATTGACTTGCAACTACTGGTTGTTTTTCGTCGATTTTGTCAGGATCTAATGTTTTTTGTCCGTTTGAGTCATAGTAGTTGAAGTTAATACGGCTGACAGTTTCGGGACCGTTTTTGCCTTGCACACAAATCTCTTTGGAAACATGGCGTCCTTTTGCATCTAAGTGTATAACAGCTATCGTGCCGTCGGGATTGAAACGTGTATCGGTCCGACTTTCTGGCAATTGATTGGCTGATTGTTGTGGTGTATCAAACTTTTTCGACGCAGCAATCTCGCCTGTCTTCTGATCGATTTTCAAAGATGTTTGTACATCTAGTGGACCGGATGCACGTTGGGCTCCAGCCTTATTCCTGCACTCAAATTTGTCAACATCATTTGAATTGGGCTTGTATTGAATCTGGGTGTGAAAACCACCTTTGCTTTCCATCTCGCTTATTTGCCCACTCTGGTTGTAGTGGTACTTCATATGCGTTTTTGGGTCTTCGTATGACGTCCAGCCTTTTTCTGCTCTCTGCTTGGGTGTTAACTTTTCAGGATTTTCACCTTGCGGGTGCTTTTCACTTCCCTTAAGTTTCACTTTGTCGCTGTCTGCCCCAGTTCCAAGACCACTATCCGGTTTATTAATTTGACCGGGCTGAGTTGTATGCTCTCCTGGCTTTTTGTTGTCGCTTGGACTCTGGTGCTCTACCATTTCTTTATTGGCGCTGTGAATCAATGATTTAACGTCGCCAACAACGGCATGCTTGACGGTGTTTATCTCATTCTTAACCGCTTGAATTTCTTGCGCCACTTTCTTCCCAACCCAGGTATTGGCATCGAAAAGATTTATGCTTTGAGGCTTGCCAGCATGTGAATCGTGGTGGGACTTCTCTAATTCAGCATGTTTTGCCTTAGCAGCTGCCTCAGTTTTTCGCCTTGTCTCAGCCGCTCGCTTCGCCTCTGCGGCTCTTAGTTCTGCTGCAAATTTCTCTGCTGCTCGCCTTGCTGCTGCGGCTATCTCTGCAGCAGCCCGCCTTGCGGCTTCTAGCTGAGCACCATCTCCTGCTTTGGATTTGTCACCCATCTAACATTCCCCACCGGTAGAAGCTTTTCGTAGAATGAGTCGCACACGTGCCTTTTGGATTTTAACATCACTGTCAAGAAGTATAATGTAATCAGAGACCAGTGATTCAAACCGCATTCGTATTATTCTCACTTAGATCGGTAACTGCAACATCCCCCGCCAGATTTCAGGTGGATGTTCACAACTTGCACCTTTGACATTGGCAAGTGACTTGCCGACTTGCTGGAAAGTCTCAGCTTGCCTGGTAGCAAATTTAGGCTACTTTAATTA
The DNA here is from genome assembly GCA_903835185.1 of uncultured bacterium. Classification (GTDB taxonomy): domain Bacteria; phylum Cyanobacteriota; class Vampirovibrionia; order Obscuribacterales; family Obscuribacteraceae; genus CAILLX01. Next base: position 12,994 of record CAILLX010000211.1, read on the forward strand.
CAGTCAGGTTTGTGCCATTTGACTTTTGCCCTCCTCTGACTCAGGAGGTCTTGCAGCCAGGCTGGCTCCAGAAGTTGGATCCGCTCTTATTGGCAGGCTACCAACTCAATCACTGCTTCTGCAGCTCGTGGCGAAGGTCCGATTCCAATTTTTCATACTTAAAACTATAACCTGACGACTGCAACTTTGCTGGTTGCAAGCGTATACTGCTCAGCAGGAGAGCATCGGCCATCTCACCGAAGACAGCGCGAGCAACAAAATCAGGCATCGGCAAGAGAGTCGGGCGATTAAGCACAAGTCCAAGAGTTTTTGTAAACTCTTCATTAATCACTGGAGACGGTGCAGCCACATTGATGGCACCAACCAGATCGTCGCGGGTCAGTACATGCTCAATTACACCAATCACATCATCAAGTGCAATCCAGCTCCACCACTGACTTCCTGAGCCGACCCGACCGCCAAGTCCAAGGGAAAACGGTGCAAGCATGTGTGCTAGAGCACCACCTGCAGTGCTCAATACTATTCCTATCCTCAAATTAACAACACGGACTCCTCGTTCAGCTGCACTCTGAGTAGCTGCCTCCCACTGCCCAACAGTCTCGGCAAGAAAACCTGCCCCAGCCGGAGTTTCCTCAGTCACCACTTCATCGCCACAATCTCCATAGAACCCCATCCCAGAGGCTGAAATGAATACTTTAGGTGGACTGCTCAATTGGGCGACAGTACTGCTCAGCAGGCTTGTACCTTTGATTCTGCTGGTACGTATCTCTTCTTTTACTGCCTCTGTCCAGCGCCCGGAAGCAACATTTCTCCCGGACAGGTGCACGACAGCATCACAACCTTCCAGCTTTTCCTTGTCAATCTGTCCTGTTTCAGGATCCCAGAACAGCGCTCCTTCTTCACTTTGACCCCGAGTGCGAAGAAGTCGCATCACTGTGTGCCCACCCGAGCCCAGCGCTTTCACAAGCGCAGAGCCGATAAGTCCGGTCGATCCGCTCACAACTACTTTCATGGAAAAGCCTCCTGTTGTTGCCGTAGGAGAGTGTTTCTGTAGAATCCGCCCCAAACAGCGGGTGCCACAGTCGATCATACAGAGCTTACAGTCGAAGTTGCTGCTTGGCATGAACATACCTGCAGGTATGTCGATGCCAATAGTCCAATAGATCGGTAGGTAGGTAGATACGCAAACATCACCCCTTGGCAACACCAGCTAAATCAAACTAATGTGTCAAGCTCATAAAAAATTTAATTTCCTGCTTGTTCCCTCAGGTATGCCCCGGGCTCTCAAGAGGTGCCGACTTCTGACAGGGAAAGAGCCGAGGTGGGTAATCAAGAAAAATAGTTAACCCCTGCAAACACCTGATCGCCTTATCTACCAAGACGCAAAACCGTAATATGTTCTGGTTTGCGCACGTTCTTGAGGGACCCCGTGCTCTTTAACAGCCTCGCTTACTTAATATTCCTGCCTCTTGTTGTTCTCCTCTTCTGGGCGAGCCCGCACAAGGCAAGAGCTCCATTGCTGTTAATAGCCAGCTATGTCTTCTACATGAGCTGGAAGCCTGTATACGGGCTACTTATTCTCGGGCTCACAGTCGTCAACTACCTCTTTGGTCTGGCCATCTATCGCTGCAGTATCCAAAGTTCTTGCTGTAGCGCCACCGGCACTGCAGAGCCAGCTGCCCATAGCTGTTGCCAGCAACAATCAGCTCCTGATAAGACCCCGGTTGACACACCGCCAGGCAGCTACATGGGAGTAAGTCGCAAGCTCTGGTTAGCCTTTGCAGTGGCCGCAAATCTCATAACCCTGGGTGTTTTTAAATATGCCTATTTTACAATCGACATAGTCAACCAGTCTCTGGCACCGTGGGGCAAGCATCTTCCCGATCTGCCGTTCCAGATCATCCTGCCGCTCGGCATCTCCTTTTTTGTCTTTGAGTTCATCCACTATTTAAGCGATGTCTATAAAGGAGGAGCGCCGGTCAAGTCGTTCCCGGCCTTTGCTTTGTTTGCCAGCTTCTTTCCGACTCAGATTGCCGGACCGATTAAGCGTTATCAGGACTTCATTCCTCAGCTATCCATAGTTAAGAAGTTTAACTGGGCAACATTTGACGAAGGCATCCATCTTATAGTCTTCGGACTCTTCAAGAAAGTCCTTTTTGCCGACAACCTGGCTGTAGTTGTGCAAAGCACCTTTGAACACCCGGAGCTTTTAAGCAGCCTGGACATGTGGCTGGCAGTCTATGCTTTTGCTTTCCAAATCTATTTTGATTTTTCGGGCTACACGGATATTGCTCGCGGCTCTGCGTTGCTAATCGGCTTTAAGGTTCCACCCAACTTTAATCTGCCTTACTTAGCCTCATCGATTGCTGAGTTCTGGCATCGCTGGCACATGTCGCTCTCCACCTGGCTGCGCGACTATCTATACATTCCCTTAGGCGGCAGCCGCGGCTCCCGCCTGCGCACCAACATCAATCTTCTGGTCACTATGGTCTTAGGCGGGCTGTGGCATGGTGCTGCAATGCATTTCCTCGTCTGGGGCGCATATCAGGGTGGACTCTTGCTGTTACATCGCGAGTATCAACGCGCCACGGCAGACATAACCTGGCTGCGGAAGCTACTGTCCAGCAGGCTCGGGCACGCAGCAGCAATCGTGTTAACTTTCCATATCGTCTGCATCGGCTGGGTTTTCTTCCGTGCCGAGAATTTCAATCAAGCGCTGGCTATCATAGCCAAGCTTCTGGGGCTGGCAACGCTTCCTGCGGGAATGCATGCCTGGAGTCTCAGCCTGCCGGCAGCGACAGATCCTGTAATCTTTTTGCTTTTACCGTTTGTGCTGGCACTTTTATTTGCTGGTCAGATTCTCTCCGGCAGCTTGAAAACACGCACAACTCCGCTTGTTTTGCCCAGAACGCTCACTGCTGTCTATATAGCCGCCATGATTGGACTGCTCATAGTTTTTTCACCAGACACTTCGCCGAAGTTCATTTACTTTCAGTTCTAACTAAAGATGCACCCAACAGATACAACCACCACAGCTAATCGCACCCCGCATTCACGCGACGGCAGCTCGCTCACGAGCACCTGGAAATACATCCGCCAGAGTCCGGTTGTGCTCGGCATCGCCCTTTTTGTTATTGCAAATATACTTCTCCTGGCGTTCCAACCTCTCTCCAAAGTTGATCCTGACAGCTTACCGGCAGCACACACATGGACCTGGTGGGCAACACGCGAATATCTCGACCAGGCAAATGCGCCAGCAGTAGTACTGCTCGGTTCATCTCTGATGATGCATCCGGTCTCGCGTCAAGACGCAGATTTCTTAAACAAAGATCTGGATTACGTTCACCACCACAAATCAGCCTATTTAGAGAGTTCCCTCACAAAGTTAACCGGCAGCAACAAACTTAGTTGCTTCAATTACGCCTTACCCGGCTCGATGATCTCTGACAATTACATGGTGGCACGTGCCTTATTCTCCGGCGACAAGAAGCCTAAAATGCTTGTGCTCGGGCTCTCTCTGCGCGACTTCATCGACAGCGGCGTCAACTGCCCGGCAGCTACCCCTCCTTTCCGCTATCTCAAGCGCTTCGTCAACATCAATGACATAGTCAATCTCGCTATGCCTCAAATTTGGCAGCGCATCGATTACAACGTCGGCAACATGGTTTATCTCTACAACAAAAAACTCGACACCCAGGTGCTCCTTTCCGAATATGTAAAGGCCGCGCTCGGACCGTTGATGCGGAATATCTGCGTGCCAAGTTTGATTGAGAAGCTTGACCCGGCGAAGAACCTGCCGAGCAATCTACGCTCTGAAGTCGAAGAGAATATGTTCATCGTCAAAACTCATCAACCTTATTCCTGGGAGGACAACTCAAAGGAATATATCAAACGCTACCGGATGAAGAACACCGGCATGTTCGACATTCAAGCCAAGTTCCTCTCTCAACTGCTGGCTTATTGCAAGGCACAGAACATAGCTGTTCTCATAGTCAACATGCCGCTTACACCTAAGAATATGGCACTCATGCCGGCAGGATATTACAATCATTATTTATCGAAACTGAAAGAGTCTGCTGTTGCCAACGACTCTCCACTTGTTGATCTCAATAGCCGCAGTGACTTTAAAGAAACTGATTTTTACGACACGTCACATATGAACGCGACCGGCGGCAAGAAGCTTCTCGATCGCATTGCTGAGACTATAGCAAGCAATACCACTTTATCAGCAGCAATCAACTCTCACGCACCAACACAACTTGCCGAGCACGGCAGCGGGACGCTCCAATAACTTACTTCACCCTCGCAGGCTTGATCTGTGTGCACCAGAACTAATAGTCATCAGAATTGTCATTACGCGCCAACGGCAACAAGACGTTTCTGCAAGAAGTATCGTTTCTTTCCTTCGGGATAGTCTTCGAGAACCCCAAAGACAGCGTAGCCCTGCTTTTCATAGAAGGGCAGGGCTTGAAAGCTAAATGTATCAAGGTAGGCAAATTTACAGCCTCTGTTGACTGCTTCCACCTCAGCCTGCTCAAGCAACTTCTTGCCCAGCCCTTGGTTCCGGAGAGAGCGGCTAAGAGCAAGGTTAGCTACGTAGAGCCACCCCCAGTAAGTCTCTCCATTCAGCCCACCGACTATGTTACCGGCATCATCTCTGAGCAAAATGAACAATTTTCTGTGATTTGCAGGACCAGCCTGTGCCTCATTGTGTTCTCTTAGGATGCTCCAAAAGGACTCAAGGTCCTGCTTTTCCGGATCTTCTTCAACACCAATTACAAGATCTGCCATGCGCAATCCCCCGGCCCCAGCTACAAGGATACACCTTACTGAAACTTCTGATGAAGATTTGCCATACCTAGTCAGTAGTGTATGATTTCCGGGTAAATTTGGGAAAAGCCTGCTTATGTACTCTTAGTGTCTGCCGCAGCGGGAACTTGCACAAGCTCAGTTGCGTTTTTCTATCTGGTTAATCTGCTCCTCTTCCATCTTTGCTTCTGCCTTCAGCGACTGTTTCTTGTAAGCATTTAGCAGCGCCTTATGAGCTTCTAGCAACCCAGGATAAAGCTCAACAGCTTTCCTGTAGCTGCCTGTTGCTGTCTTCCAGCTGTCTGACGCTCCCTGGGCATCGCCGAGAAGAAGGTAGGCACCAGCACAATAAGGATTGATCTCAAGCGCCTTTTTACCTGCTGCAATTGCCTGCAAATAATCAGCCTTGCCAATCGCCAATCTTCCTGACAGTACATAAGCAAGGAATGATTTCGGATTCAGCTCGAGCGTTTTGTTGATGGCTTGCTCAGCACCGCTGCGGTCACCCTTAGCAGCTAAAACATGGGCAAATTGAAGCTCGGCATCAGAGGCTTTGTCATTATCCTTATTTTGCACTGCCACTGCCTGTGATGCAAACTCCAGCGCTTTGTCCAAGCCACCTTTAGTCTGCCAGGCACGTGACCTGAAGACAAGTCGTTGCGAGTCCGAATTGTCAACGTTTGTCGACAACTTTGTCTCCAGATCTAGCGCCTTATCGGCTTGTCCAATCACAACAAGGCCATCCAGGAGAGCGTACTTCTCAGCCTTCTTCTTCTCTTCAGGAAGCTTTTCGTAAGCAGCAGCAAGCTCAAGTGAGCCAGCATTGGTCCTGTCACGCAAAGCCTTGGCTCTTGCCAGCAAGAACTGATCATATGGGTTATTAGCAGCAGTCTTACTCGAAGCGCACACTGCTTCAAGTTGAGAAGCAGCGTCTGCATAACGCCCTTCCTCAAGCAGAAGTACAGCCAGAGACCTCATTAGATCCAATTGATTAGTGCCTGACCCTGAGAGCTGCTGTAAAGCTATAGCTGTCACCAAAGCAGCCTCAGCAGGCAGATATTCCTCTGCTTGAGCATAACAAAAGCCAAGAGCAACCAGATCCTCTACAGAGTTGGGATTAATATTGAGCGCACGAGTATACTCGCGCGCAGCTGCACTGAAATCTTTGCGACCTATAAGAATTGCGCCAATCTCTCTGTGCGGTACGGCATCCTTTGCATCAAGATTTGCCGCTTCTTTGAACTCATCCAAAGCTGCATCCACTTTATTGTTTAACACCAGAGCTCTGGCAAGCCCCAGGTACAACCGCGCCTCTTTTGGTCTGAGTGTGAGCACCCGCTTGTACTCTTCAACAAGATCGCCATATCTTTTCTCCTGCTCAAGGATCTGGACCAACCTTTGATGAGCAGCGGAGTTGCCAGCATCCAACCTGAGAGCATCACGCAGACTTTCAGCAGCACGATTGCTGTTGCCTGCCATTATATTGAGAGAAGCCATTTCGACAAGCTCGAAGGCTTTGTCCTTGCTCAGATCAACTGCTACTTGTTGCTCAGCTATAGCCTGACCAAGTTGTCCTTGATAGCGCAGAATTGTCGCTTTGGTGCGGTGATATCTGGCTTCGTCCGGCTTTAAACTGATTGCTTTTTGCAGCTGCTGAAGGGCCTCTCGCAAACGCCACTGCTGTGTATAGACCTGCGACAGGCGGTAATAGCTCTTGGCGTCACGTGGTGCACATTTGATGCCGGCGGAAGCTGTGTCAACAGCCGCATCAAAATTGTTGGCAACAAGACATAGATCGACAAGCAGGTCGCGGGCTTCTTGAAAGTCAGGATCTATTACCAGCGCCTTTTCATAGTCAGCGGCAGCAGCGGCAGCATCTTTCAGCCAGCGATCCTCAATAAATCCGGCAGTCCGGTAGACCCACCCGAGATCAGGAGCCAGACCCACTACTTTCCGGCAGTAATTCACAGCAGCTGCTGCTTGCCCTTGCTTGCCCAATACAGCAGCCCGAACCAGATTGACCACAACATCTGAGTCGCTGTCAGGGGGGAGTTTTTGCAACAGCTTATCCGCCTCGTCAAGCTGTCCTGAGGCAATCAGACTCAAAGAGTGCACCACTTGCGCAGCAATCTCGCCAGCAGCAGAACCTTTATACCCTGAGAATTTCTCAGCAAGCGCGTTGCACTCGGCACGCTTATTCTGAAACATATAAGCAAAAGCCAACCATTCATCAAGCTTTCCAGGCACAGTCTCAGAGGCAGTCAGATTAGTCAGCCGCTGGCAAGCTGCTGTCCAATCGCCCTTATTAATGAGCTTGAGTGTCCTGCTGTCAAGCCCTGTAGCTGATGTTGACCTGCTGGCAACAGCAGCGCCAGGAGCAGCGCCACTGGCTGAAAGACATTGGAAACTCGGCACAATCGTCAGAGAAGCAAGCAAAAATGGTATTACACCTATCGACACCCTTGATCGCCATGCGTGTTTAACCGGCTGTTGCGAAGTGGTGCAGGCATTACTTACGCCACCGCCCCTCACCGACCAAGAGAATGTCCTTCCGTAGCTCGGCAGAACAGAATTAGAGTTCTTCATTTGAGCTACATGATTGCTACTGTTTTCTTTCAACATTGTTTGGCCTTTAAGTTGTTTTTGCCACTACATTTGGTTCAGGACTACCGGCAGATGCCGCTGAATTTCCGTTGCCGTCAGGATTAAACAAGGAGAGTTGCATGACTTCGTCCATCAGTATATTGCGAAATTTCGGACCGTCGAGAATCTTGCTGGCAGCGCTCTTGCGCTCCATCTGGGTCATGAGATACTGTGCCCGCTCAATAATCGAAAGTGGCAAGCCGGCCAGCCGCGCCACCTGCACACCATAGCTCCTGCTAGCCCCGCCAGGCACAACACTGCGCAAGAACTCTATATGATCTCCTGCCTCTTTGACAAGGACCTGGCAGTTCTCTATCTGGGGGAAATAAGTTGCCAGCCCATTAAGTTCATGATAGTGAGTGGCAAAGATTGTCCTTGCCCGCACTGTTTGAGCCAGATATTCAGCGACTGACCAGGCAATTGCCACACCGTCGTATGTACTGGTTCCACGCCCGACCTCATCTAGAAGGATAAGAGATCTTACAGTAGCTGACAGACAACACTGAGTAGTTTCACTCATCTCGACCAGGAAAGTAGACTGCCCCTGAGTCAGATCATCGACAGCTCCTATGCGGGTAAAAATGCGATCAGCAAGACCAATAACAGCAGAATCTGCAGGCACATAGCTTCCTACCTGGGCAAGAAGAACAATTAATGCCACCTGGCGCAGATAGCTTGACTTGCCAGACATGTTAGGACCGGTAAGAATTATCTGCTGGCGCTGCTCGCTCATCCCTGTCAGATGAGTATCATTGGCGACATATCTACCCATAGGCAGGATTCGTTCCAACACCGGGTGTCTTCCATTTGTAATCTCGAGAGAAAGCGACTCATTTACTGTTGGACAGACATAACGGCGCTCCAGGGCAACATCAGCCAGCGACAAGAGAGCATCAAGTGCTGCTAATTGCTGAGCAACTGCATGAACATGGACACCGAAATCGACAAGCCTGGCTCGAAACTCAACAAACAGACGATATTCGAGGTCGCTTTGATTCTTTTCGGCGTTGAGTATCTTGGACTCGTACTCCTTAAGTTCGGGCGTAATGTACCTTTCGGCATTAGTAAGTGTTTGCTTGCGAACATAATCAGACGGCACTGAACTTGTATTGGCATGAGTAACTTCTATGTAGTAGCCAAACGTCTGGTTGAAATTGACCCGTAAAGAGCGGATGCCTGTACGTTCCTGCTCTCGCCGCTGCAACTCCTCCACATACTGTTTACCACCGCCTAATAACGCTCTCACCTCGTCCAGTTCGCTTGCATAAGCGTCCTTAAATATGCCACCCTCTGTCAGTTCACGTGGCGCATCTTCAGCAAGTGCCGAGATAATACTGTCTTTCAGCCGGCTGATTTCAGGAGACAGGGTTGCGAGGGCACAAAGATATCTGCTTCTTGTCCCTGCCAGTATGCCAGCCAGCGAAGGCAACACATCAAGTGATTGGGCAACAGCTGCCAGCTCCTTGGGCAAGATAGTACCGGATGAGAGCTTAACGGCCAGGCGTTCGAGATCTGACAGCCGGCACAACATCTGTCCTATTGCTATTCTTCTCTGGGCATCGTCTATAAGCTCACGCACAGACTCCTGGCGTTCAACTATTGGTTGCACTGCATATAGTGGCTTAAGCAGCCATTTCCTCAAAGTGCGACTACCCATACCTGTTTTCGTCTGATCAAGAGCCCAGAGCAAACTACCCTCAAACAGCCGGTCGCGAACAGTTTCAGTCAGCTCAAGATTTTTACGAGTATTGGCATCAAGAACAAGATGTCCGTCCGCGCTGTATGTTGAAATACCGGCAAACTTGGGCATGAGCGCCCCTTGCGTCCTCTCCAGATATTCAACAACTGCCCCGGCTGCCCCTACTGCCAGCGGCATAGACTGACAGCCAAAACCTTCCAGAGTCGTGACACCAAACAGCTGCATTATCCTTCTTTGCGCAGGCTCAAACTGGAAGAACATAGCCGGACGTCCAGTAATGCGATACTGCCCGGAGAGTTCAGGAGGAATATCAAGCACCTCTTGCGGTACCACCTGCCCAGGAAGCAAGCGAGCTGTTCTCTTAGCTGCCAAAATCTCTCGTGGATTAAGCCTGCTTAGCTCGAGGGTAAGCTGCTGGGCAGTGAGCTGGGTAACAAAGAACTCTCCACATGAAGCGTCAACACAGGCTAGCCCCCAGAGACCATCACCAGGACCGGCACGTAAAATGGAGACTAGATAATTATTTTCACGCGCCGGCAGTAAACTGCTCTCAAGCACAGTTCCCGGTGTGAGCACTCTGGTAACCTGTCGCTCCACCAGACCACGTCCGACACCAACCTGTCCGACCTGCTCACAAATAGCCACTGAATAGCCTTTTGACAGCAGCTTGGCAAGATAAATCTCGGCCGAACGGAAGGGGACTCCGGCCATCGGCACTCGACCGCCAGCATAGCTCGGTTCGGGTCTCCCGGTAAGCGTAATATCCAGCTCTCTGGCAGCTACCTGAGCATCTGAGTCAAAAAGTTCATAGAAGTCGCCCAGACGGAAGAAAAGCAGAGTATCCGGGTACTGTGCCTTGACCTCCCAATACTGGCGCATCATTGGCGAAAGTGCCGTGCCGGCGTCATCAGTAGTCATAACGCAATAAAGTACCCTAGTTATGTAATCAAGACAAATAATATCGCTAGCGCCAAGGCGAGCAGGTTAAGCTTCTGGTAATATGAAAACTCGTATTTCAGGAGTGTATTTATAAACATTCCGCTTTAATACAGGAGATTAATATCAATGCTTTTGCGCTTCAAGTCTGAGATACTGTCTCAACTCCTGGCAGCCAACCTGCTTTTGCTTGCTTTGGGCGGGTCAATTGCGTCGGCAGCACCTAAAGCAGTGCCAGCCAAGCCAGGAAGCGCACATTCTGCTGCTGAAACGTCTAAACCAGCCGCTGCCGCCACAGAAAAAAAAGCTGAAACTAAAACAGAAGGTGAAACCAAGCCTGAATCTGTATTAGAAACTGCTATTGCTGTCTCACCTGACGAACTTGTAACCAAACCGCAAGAGTACCTGGGCAAAAACGTCAAATTTACAGCCAACTTTTTTGCCTGGAGCAACCTGGCACTCGACTATAAGCCTGCCTTACGTCCATCCAAAACACACCTGTCGTTTCTTATTTTGAAACCAAACAGTCATGTTCCCCTGGCTGAGCTTAAGTTGGCAATGATGATTCCTAAAGAAAAGGATCCTGAATCAACTTTATTTGCCACACTCAAAGACGGAGATCAGATTGAGCTTGTTGGGAAGGTTTTCAGCACTGCCCTGGACGATCCCTGGATGGAAGTTTTCAAGCTCAAAAAGCTAAGCAGCAGCTCAGACGAAAAAGATAAAAAGACTGCCTCTGCTTCTGACGGAAAGGACAAGTCAAGTGACACAAAAGGTACAAGCGATAAGTCAAGCAAGCCAGATGCCCCCTCTGCTAAATAACTGCCTGGCTGCCGGGATTATCGTCCGCTCTATATGTTAACGAGAGACACAATCAAGGGAGAGAGAGATGGCATCTGCTAATGTTGCTCAAATACAAGCAGCTCTATCGGGATTAAACGGAAAACACGGCATCCTGGGCTGTCTATTAGTCCGGTCAGACGGCGGGGTAGTCTCTTCCTCTCTGCCGCCAGAAACAGACATAGCTACACTTGGAGCTCTGAGCGCCACTCTCTTCTCCAATAACGACGTCTCAATTCAAAGGATGAACAGAGGCAATCTGGTGCAGATGACCTTGCTCACCGACCAGGGGATACTGCATTTTTACCAGGTTGCTGGTCATTACCTGGTTGTTCTCACTGCAAAAGGACAACGGATCAATCTGGAAGGCTTAATCAAATCAGTTGAAGAGCAGGCTGCCGGCTTATCTGCAGCAATTGCTTAACTGTTCTATCAGTCTTCCTGGTGAGGAGAACTGATAGAAATGCCTTTCAAAGGCAGCAGCAGCTTATAACAACAGATCAGTAATTAAGTTATTATTTAATTCAAGCAAGAATAGATAGATTAATTGGATGCTAATGCTGTCAAGAGACAAGAGGAAGAATCATGCGCCGAGCCTGGGCACGAGCCTTAACACTTACAATCTTATTTAATGTCAGCCTTCTTTTCCCTAGCGAAGTACTGGCTGCCCGTTACGTCGATATGCCAGGCAACTGGGCTGAGAAGTTCGTTAATCAGCTCTCCGACGAAGGAGTCATCCCGGCTGAAAAGGACGGAAAGTTCCGCCCGGAAACCCCGGTAACAAGAGCTGTTCTCTCCTTCTGGCTAGTTAATGCTCTCGGTCTCAAGGACAAATCTGTACCGCAGACCCCAAGTTTTTCTGATGTCAAGACAACCGACTGGTTCTTCAAACCGGTGGAGATAGTCAAGCAGAGCAACTATATTGCTGGTTATGCCGATGGTTTCCGCCCTAATCAATTCATCCAACGCGGCGAGGTCATCACTATCATTGCTCGCACATTAGGCACGTCAGATCCTGACGAGACGACTGTTGCCGCCGAATTGTCAAAATACAAGGATGGCGCTAACGTCCCCGACTGGGCACGAGTAGGAGTAGCTAAAGCATCGTTAGCCGGACTGTCAATTGCTTATTTAGGCGAAAAGATGGGTGACTCTCAATCAACACTCAAAGCTACCACTCTGGCTACCCGAGCAGACACTGCTGCTTTGATCTGTGCCCTTGATAGTTACAAGACTAAAGCCTCGATTGACGCTGCCACTGCCAAAGCATCTTTAGCTGCTGGTGTGCAAACCAGTCAACCTGCTGCGCCAGTTTATTCACCATACAAGCCTTACAGCGGCAGACCCATTTTGGGGCAACCAGCACTAGCTCAGGATTACGGCGGTCAATATCAGATACCAGGCAGCTCACCACCATATAGAGGGCAGGGGCAGTACGCTCAGCCTGGACAGGGTGCCTATCCGCAGCCAGGGCAAGGTTATCCACCTCAAGGACAGTTTGGCGGTTATCCGCCCAATGGCTATCTCCAGGGGCGCGTTGCTATAGTTGCTGCCGGGACACAGTTTCGAGCGGCAATTATCAATACGCTCGATTCAGGCTCCAGCCAACCGGGAGAGCAAGTGACAGCCACTTTAAGTGAGCCTCTTTATGCTAGCGGACAGGAGGTCATCCCGGCTGGAAGCAGGATAGTCGGACAGGTTACCAATGTAGTTTCAGCCAAGCATTTTAAATTTGGTGCTAATGGCCGCATTGACGTACGCTTCACTTCAATCGAAACTCCTGACGGCAGGCGATTTCCCCTTTCCGCCAGTATAGACGCCAACCAGATGCACCTGACCGGTGGCACAACTGGCGGGCGTGTTGGTAAAGGGTTGCTTACAACAGGTGTCGGCGCAGCCGGCGGAGCCGCGCTAGGTACAGGACTAGGAGCCATTACAGGCGGACTCTCCCATTCACGTAGTGTCGGAATGTCTACAGGCATGGGTGCTGCTTTTGGTTCAGCCATGGGTGGTGTTGTCGGTTTAGGAGCAGCTACTTATCGTAAAGGCGGCGAAGTGAAAATACCGGCGGGAGCAGCACTGCCTGTCAGACTTGATGAATCTTTGCAGGTATCAGGACCACCAACCCAGATGCAACAGCCTTATGGCGGCGGTTATGGTGGTGGCTATCCTCCTCCAGTTCAACAACCTGCTGGCGGATACTATCCACAACCGCAGTAGCCTTAGCTGGCGTGAGTATATACTGCAACCAAACTGCCGAAGAGTAAGTCATCGCCACATGAGCACAGTTTAGTCTCCGCCAAAGCGGCGCTGCCGCAAACTAAATTCAGCGACAGCTAATTCAAACTGGCAAGGAGTAAACTCTGGCCATAAGACCGGCGTAATATACAATTCGCTGTAAGCCGCCTGCCAAAGCAAAAAGTTTGAGAGGCGCATCTCACCGGCAGTGCGGATGAGCAGGTCAGGATCTGGTATGTCAGCCGAATAAAGATATGAGCTGACAACTGCCGGCTCGATCTCATCTAAAGACAACTGTCCATCCTTAACAGCACGAGCAACTCTGCGCATCGCGTGAGTAATCTCAAGGCGAGATCCGTAGTTGACTGCCACTTGCAGTGATAAGCCTTTATTACTACTTGTACGCAACATGGCCTTTTCAAACTCCTGGCGCAGATTGTCCGGCATGCCAGAAAGATCACCAATGAAACGCAAGCGTACACCGTTAGAATCAAGCTCATCCAGCTCACTGCCGATAGCCTGGCAGAGGAGTTCAAGAAGGTACTTAACCTCCTTGTCGCTCCTGTTCCAGTTTTCGCTTGAAAAAGCATAAACTGTCAGATACTTGAGTCCGTGGGCTCCGGCATACTTCACTAACTCCTTGAGAGTCTTAACCCCCTCTCTATGCCCGAGCAAGCGCGGAAGCCGCAACTTGTCCGCCCAACGGCGATTACCGTCCATAATGATTGCCACATGAGAAAGTGGAAACGGCTCGGTTCGCGTCGGCTGTTCAATCGTTACTGTTTTTTGTTTGGGTCTGCCAATGCCCATTGCAAAAGACCATCCACTTGTGCTGCATTTGAATTTGCCATTTTAACTCGCTTTAGCTTCTCACTATAATTTCTGTCAATCTGGTACAGTCTCTTTACATAAAGATTTGCTCAGCGCCTTGCCGGTGGTAAGCGCTCCAAGGCAGGTCGAGCACCTGGACCTAAAGGCAACTGCTGATGCGCCGAGATAATTAAACAGTGTTTCTGAAACCTACCTATCTAATTGACGGTGACATCACCGATATCAACCTGGAACTTCTCCTGGCAGATGGAGTTAAAGGACTCATATTCGATCTCGACAGCACGCTGCTGGCGCCACGCTCGGGCATACTTACAGCAGAAGTTGAGCAGTGGCTTACTGTGGCTCGCTCTGGCTTCAAGTTAGCCATAGTAAGCAACAACAAGGAAAAGCTTTATTTAGACAAGGTTAGATATCTTCTCGATATACCAGCTATAGGTCACGCAGCTAAGCCACGCCGAAGAGCGTTCTTGCAAGCTCTGCAGCTCCTGCAACTTGAAGCGCACGAGGTGGCTGTAGTTGGAGATCGACCGCTGACTGATGTTTTAGGTGGACTGCGCGCAGGTATGAAAACGGTGCTTGTCTGGCCCTTAAAGTCAATGAACGAGCCTGACTGGATTACATTCTTTCGCAAGTTAGAGCGCTGCTTTATCAAAACTTAGGCTAATATATTGCCTGGAGATTGCGGGATCCCTTGTGAATTCGAAGGACCATATGCAACGCTTGCTAGTATCCAGCTGCCTGCTTATTCTGGCTGTTCAACCTGCCTTAGCGCAAGCAAAGAAAGAGGCAGTATCACTTGCAATACCAGGACTCTCATGTCCTGCACCGCTAGCAATACCACATCAAAGGCAACAGGGGCGTCAAAAAGATCTCTCAGATCTTACCCGTTCCTCCTACCCCCGCACACACTATCAGCGCGGTCTTTATTACAACCAAACAGGAGACCTCAACGCCGCCCTTATAGAATTTCTCAAAGCGACACAAGAAAACCCTCGCGCTGTAAAGGCTTTCTACGAACAAGCTCTTATCTTTCATAAGCGTGGCTACTTAAAGCTGGCTGCTTCATCTCTCGAGCAAGCTCTGGCAGCAGATCCCAATTTTCGACAGGCTCGTGTTTTGCTGGCTGCCATCCGGCTGGAGCAAGGGAATGTGAGCAGCGCAGTCCAGCAGCTCTCCAGCAGCCTGGGACTGCCTTCAGCAACGCCCATTCAGGAGAGTAGTTCCAGGACAGGCACAAAACAACAAAACAGTCGCCCTGTCGGCTCAGCCGATCAACCTGTCTGCCTGCCTTCATCTCCCCAACCATTTCACACAGCTTCGCAGCAACTAGCTCCTCCAGCCCAGCAGTCTGAGGTTGAAAATACAGACTCCGCAGATAAAGCTCCGCTGCCAACAACAGCACAGGGAGCCGAGAGCACCCCTTTAAACGACCTACTCAAAGGTATCCCAGGCATCGACCCGGCTGTTCCTTCCGCAACCTCAGCTGTTGCTGCCGCTGGCATTGAAGCTAACATTAGCTCTGGTCCGGTCGGCACCGCTGCCGGTATGTGTTCTGAGTCCAAAACAGGTGTGCCCAGCCATAAGACCTGGCACCACCATGCAGCACCACACTTAACATCAGGCAGTGCAGGAACGCACAAGAGTTTCCTTTCCCACTGGCATTTTGGACGCCTTTCCCAAGCGCCAGCCGCAAACCCTGCCGGTCTGGATCTGGTCAGTCAAAAAACCAAAGCGCACAAACCTTTTTTTAATTGGCAACCGAGAAGTCCGTTAAAACAGCCGCCGAAAATCGCAAGACTAGATCACAAAGCAGCAAAGCTGAAGGCAAAAGCTGACACTTTCAGACAGAAGGCCGATAATTTAGGACTGGCAACAAGGAAAGCACCGTCGCCAGCTGTGGGCAGCCAGTCAGCAAAAGTTGATCATAAACGCAATAACGAACAGGCGTCAGCCACCAGGACACAATCAGATGCCACACGCGCACAAAGTAGCAGTCTTAAGGCTGAGCTGCAAAAGACACCGTGGTTTGCCGGTCTCTTTTCATTATTTGCCCGCCGAGCACCAAGTACGGTACCGATTCGAGAAAATAATCAAACAACTGAATTGGTGAACCAACCTGTCAAAACCCAGCTGGAGATGGTAGTAAGGCAACCTTTATCTCCGTTGTCACAGCAAGTCACAAGCAGCTCCGGGCAGCAAGTCTTTGATCGTCAGGCACCAGCATCCCAGTTTACACAGGTCAGCCAACCTGAGCCTCCTGTTGAAAGATGTGCTCCCAGCCAGACACAGCCTGCCAGCACAGACCCACTTTCTCAACCTCAGCAGCTTGCTGCCTCTCACACATCTGCTTACCTGCAGACAAACATTGAATCAACAGCAAATCCAAATGTAACGGCTGCAGAACACTCGGTTGCTATTACACCCAGACAGACAAGCGCACCACAGTGGTCTCCCTCGCAGCTACGCTGGCTTTCCCTGCCTCCACTTATTTTAGACAGACGCATGAACAGTTGTCCGAGCAACAACCAGCACAGGACACAACAGGTCTCTTCGCCAACCAGGGGTCAAGCAGTTGTCGAAGAGAGCTGGACAAAACGTTTAAAATATCTGGCTACCCATGGTACCAACAGTCTAAAAACAGGCGAAGCTTTCATGTTTTCCGAAGAAACTGGTGAAGCTACTCTCTTCCTTGCAACTGGAGAGACGATTCGTCGCAATATAGCCACACCACAAGATCCTGAAACAGTAGCAAGGTTGCGCCGTCCGGACATCCTTGTTCCTCACGACCTGCAATACAGTCTCTCTCTGTTAGGTAAGTTATTGCCGAAACAGGCAGAGGAGCCCAGGTCAACAGAATCGGATCAGACAAACGCCTTTGCTTTTGCTGACGTACTGCAAGGTTCAAACAAATTCTGGGATTGGATAAGACAATCTGTGCACTTCTAAATTATTCTGTGAATTAATCCGGGCAGAAATGAAATAGAGACAGCCTGGACAGGCTTTTCAGCTGCAATGCCCGGGTGCAAACCAGGGGAAACCCTGTGTTTGCTTTCTCCTGCAGACGATACGCTGGTATCGATTGAACTGGGAAGGAGACGACTGAGATGAACATGCCTGCACGCAATAAAATGAATAGTAAGAGCAGCAGAGTAATTGACATGCGGTCAGTTATTGCCTGGTACCTGGTGACATTAACAAGCTTTACTGCCGTTCCCTGGTCTGCTCAGCCTGTCAGAGCACAAATTGCTGCAGCAGCAACTCAAGCAGCTCAACTGCATTTTCCTGGAACCGGCTCCGGCACATTGACAGCAATAACGTCAGAAGGCAAACAGTTGGGCAGCTGTCCACTCAAGCACACAACTGTCAAAGCTGACATCTCAGGCTATGTATCTCGGGTAACAGTCACCCAGTTATTTGAAAACAAGTTTAAAAACAAGATTGAGGCTGTGTACATCTTCCCGCTCTCAGAAAGCGCGGCAGTAGATGAGATGCTTATGAAGGTCGGCATGCGAACAGTTCATGGCACGATTAAGAAGCGCGAAGAGGCAAAGCAGATTTACGAATCAGCAAAAGCTGCCGGCAAAGTAGCTGCTTTACTCGACCAGGAACGAACAAATATTTTCACTCAATCTGTAGCCAATATTATGCCTGGCGAGAAGGTTGAAATAACAATCAAATATGTAGACCTTTTACCTTATGAAGCCGGCACATATACTTTTGCCTTCCCAACAGTTGTAGGTCCCCGCTTTATCCCAGGCAACGCCACCGGCAAGCAAGGCACAGGGCGGATTGCCGACACAAGCACAGTTCCGGATGCATCACGCATTACGCCTACGGTAGCTCCTGAGGGCAGTCGTGCCGGACACGACATCTCCATTGCAGTAGCAATTGATGCCGGTGTGCCTATTGGGCAGATAGAGTCAAAAGTTCATGATGTGACAACCAGCCGTTCAGGCGCCACTAGAGCAACTGTCAGCCTCAAGGATAAGAACACTCTTCCAAATAAAGACTTTGTCCTCACCTGGCAGGTAGCTAGCGAAAAGCTCAGCAGCGGTTACCTGGCACATAAAACAGACAAGTCTGGCTACTTTACACTCATGCTTCTGCCGCCAGCACGAGTAAAGCCAGAGCAGATTGCTCCTAAAGAGATGGTCTTTCTCATAGACTGCTCCGGCTCGCAGTCAGGACTACCGCTGCAGAAAGCAAAGGAGACTCTAAACTACATTGTCGATCACATGAATGTAAAAGACACATTCCAGATTCTTGCTTTCAGTAACGGTGTTCGCTCCTTTTCCGACAAGCCGTTGCCGGCAAGCCCGGAAATGCGCCAGCGTGCTCAACAGTTTATCAGCAAGCTTGAAGCTGACGGTGGCACATGGATGGCACCGGCAGTAGAAGCAGCCTGCAGCATCCCTGCCGATGCACACAGGTTGAGGATTGTCTGCTTTATGACTGACGGCTATGTCGGTAATGATTTTGAGATACTCGGTATGATAAGAAAGCTGCGCGGTAGTTCACGCTGGTTTCCCTTTGGCACCGGTGGCAGTGTCAACAGGATGCTCATTGACGGTATTGCCCGCGAAGGCGGGGGCGAGCCTGATTATGTTCTTCTCAACAGTCCAGGACCTGCTGTAGGCAAGAAATTTTACGACCGTATCTCCACTCCTGTAGCCACAGACATCAAATTAGATTTCCACGGTTTGCCAGTCAAGGACATATTTCCATACGACATCTCTGACGTCTGGTCTGAACGCCCACTTTATATCAAGGGCCGCTACCTGAACGGATGCGAAGGAACAGTCACGATGTCAGGTTATGCTGGTGGTAGACAATTCAGTCAGAATCTTCACGTCAAGTTCCCAGATAGCGAACCAGCCAGTGCGGTACTCGGACCAATCTGGGCTCGAGCCAAAGTTGACCGACTCATGGCTGAAGACTGGTTTGGCGCTCAGCGAGGATCAGTCAATAAAGAGCTTAAAGACGAGATTGTCAGCACTGCTCTTGAGCACCACATCATGACGCAATATACATCTTTTGTAGCTGTCGAAGAGAAAACTGTCACTGCAGGTGGTGTGCTTCAAACTGTAGCTGTTCCTGTGGAAATGCCGGAAGGAGTCTCACGCGAAAAGACATTAGAAGGAGGCGGTGGTTCTGGCGGCTCCGCTGCTATGAGTTGTGCATCTCCTCCAATGCCGATGTGCAGCTATCATCCCATCCCGGTCCCTGGTGCCCAAGCGAGCAGACAGACGTTCGAGGTCAAAACGAGAGGTTCGCTTATGATCTCAAGCAACAGCCCAAATAGTCCTCTGACCGGCAAAGACAGCACAACTGCTACGGCACCAAGCTCATCAAAGCTGCATAAATCTTTGCAACATTTAGCAGAAACGCTCAAACAAAATGCCCATCCACAAGGGATCGAGATTGTTCACGGCAAAGTAACTGTCATGATTCATGTCAAAGATCTCTCAAATGCAACTGTGAAAAAGATCGAGGCTCTTGGAGTGGACATCCTCTCCCGGCAGAACAAGAGAATCACTGGTCGCGTTCCCATCACCAAACTAGAAGAGCTTGCTCGTTTGTTTGAAGTGACTTTCATAGAACCACTGAGAACGCTAGTTTCATCAATTGCCACTACTGCTCTTGCAACTTTCCACCCAGGTCCAAACACACAAGGCTAAAAGTAAACTACAACTCCCCTGCAGACCAGAGACTGACCGCTCTGGTCTGACATTATTTGCTCAGGCTCAGCAGTCACCGTCAGTAATGCTGCCGTTCTGGATCTTCTCAGCCAGCCACTCATTAAACTGATCAGGTTGATCATCCATGCAGCTGTGCCCGGCAAATTCAAAGATCCTCAAGGTCGAGCCCGGGATTAGTTGATGGATTTTCTCCGCATAAAAATAGGGCGCCACAACATCGAAGCGACCAACTGAAAGATGCACGGGACAGGGAATTTTGTGTTCTTTGTCGACAAGATTAATCGTGGCGAAATGCTCAACAATCTGCTGCAAGCTATGCCGTTCCGTATCAATGAGTATGCGGTGACGAAGCGGCAGCTTCTTGTGAAAGATTGTCCCTCTAACAAGCTCAAACGGGGAGCAAAGAAACCAGCGAAAGATCAAAGTGATCATAGGCGGTACTTTCCCGGGAAGCCCCACTGCCAGTATTTGTACAAACAGCTCAGGGTGCGCCTGAGACATCTGCAGCAGGATAATGGCGCCTAAAGAGTGTCCGACCCAGATAGCCGGATATCTGATCTGGCAACACTCAAGAGTCTCAAGAAGATCTTCAACATGCACTTCAATACCGGTCCACTCTTGCGGCTCATGCGTTAGCCCATGCCCTCGCAGCTCAGGCACGAAACAGCGGTGCCCTGAAGCAGTCAGCAGCTTCACCTGCGGCTCCCAGAGGGTACCATCAGCTCCAGTGCCGTGGATGAGGACAACATCCGGCAATGTTTTGCCGTTAGAATTATCCGCCTCAAACTGACGAACAGCTATACGCACTTCTCACCTCCGCTCAAATAGATCATGGCATAGCTGCAAGTCCCATGCCATGATCTGTCAACACTTAATAAAGCGTTATCCGCCAAAGTAGCAGCCTGCTACAACATCTTAACTACTCAACAAAGCCCTGCCAAAAAGCATCTGCTCTTTCTTAAACAGCATCCCAGAGCGGCTCGAAAACAGCCTCTCCTGCGGCAACCGGCTCTGTGTCTACCACCAGGTCATAGTCAGGCTCGCAAGCAGCCAGGGCAATCTTGGCTATTTCATAGGCTCCAGCAGTCTGATTGAGATTATGGAGCGCTGGCAGCGGCTGGCTTTCCCTGTTTGGTTTCGGGTCAAGAGATTCAACAATGGAGATAATATCGGCAGGCTCTCTCACCGCCTGGGATACCCCCATGTTCAACAACATTTCAACTGTGCCACGCTCTTGCGGCATCGGCTCTGTAATAACGTCAAACACAAGCGGCAACCTCTTGGCAATCGCTTCGAATGTAGTCAGTCCGCCAGCCTTAGTAACCATGAGGTCACAATGACTCATGACATCAACCATTGAGTTGTGAAACGGCAACACAGCTGTCTTAATCGGCGAGACAGCTGATGCAACTTCCATGGCTTCATACAATACTGTATTGTGTCCACAGAGAAACAGCACCTGAAACGGCCTTCCTACCTTGGCTAGCTGCTCGTATACTTTCTGCATATTGCCACCGCCAGCCCAGCCGGCGTTAATACAGACAGTAAGCTTGTCAGGTTCTAAGCCAAGCTCTTGCAAAAACTCAGCTCTGCTCTTGCTGGAAGGTTTGAGAAAGTCCGGGTTAACGGGCATCCCCAAAATGCGAATCCGCTCAGGATGTACTCCCATAGCAACTAACTGATCTCGCGCAAGATCATTAGGGGCAATAATCAGATCCATATCTTTACAAGCCCAGCCTGCCCAGAGCTCTCCATTAGGATCAGTTATGACCTCGATCAACCTGACAGTTTTTGTTAAACCAAGCTCTTTACGATTGCGGGCCAGGTAATGATTAAGCATCGGGTGTACAGAAACGATTACAGATGGCTCTTCCTTTGTCAAAAGCTGTTTAAGGAAAGGTCTAATTAACCAGTAACCCACAAGTGAATCATTCGGCTTGATCACGTTAATAAAGGCGTAGTAGTACTTCATCCAGGACTGCTTGTGACATAGCAGGTAGTTATAAAGCCCTACGAACAGCTGGTTAATCGGATGACTTCTCTCCACTACAGAGTCAACTACCAACTTGAGCCGATCTCCCAGCTTCTGCTGGGCAGACAGCTCAATTAGGGCTGCCTCCAGGGCGCGAGCAGCACTAGCGTGCCCCCCGCCTGTTTTAGAAAAGAAAATCCAAACTTTGTAATCCACCATAATTTTTAAAAGAGCCGCTTATCCTCTACTTAATGCATGCATACATCTGCTAGTCTGGTAGCTAAAATCTGCTTTGTATTGGCCAACCTGGAATCCCATTACTAAGGACCTTAATAATGTACCACCAGCAGCACAACCGGGCACCGAGTTTTTTGCCTATTGTGCTGGTAATCATTTCACTTACTTGCATCTCTTGCCGGCACTCAGTAGCTGCGCCGGATGAGCGCCGCTGCGCCCCGGCAGTCCAAACTCTCCGGCAGGCGCCCGACTACCCGTTGCTGCCCAGCAGGAAAGAGCTGAAGCAAAAGCCGCAAGAAGCAACAATTTATCAGCTGGATATAAGTCGTCTGGAGAACCGCCGCCCGCTTTTGCTTGTACACGGTTTGCGTGGTGAATACAGACCAATCTTCCGCTGGGATCAGATTGTCAAACACTTACAAAATAATCAGGAATTCTCCAGTCGCTTCAAAATTTATCTTTTGCGTTATGACAGCACAAGCAGTTTGCAAATTACAGCACCGCAGTTTAAGAACGCTCTGCTGCAATTAAGTGAAGCTGCCGGCGGCAAGCAGGTTGCCATTCTTGCCTTAAGCCTGGGCGGCAACCTGGTTGAAGAGGCAATACTGGACCCGCAGGTTGACTCAGTTGTCCAAACTGTCTTTGCATTGGGCACACCGTTTCACGGATCTCCACTTTTCAGCTACGACTGGTACCAGTACAGTCTTTACAAGAACCTCTCCCTGCCATGGACTCGTGTCGATCACAGCTTGTCTTACCGGCTTTATTTTCACTGCAATCCGCTTCTGCTGCAGGAGCTTCACTGGGACAATGCTGATGGATACATCCCGGAAGCCGGGCCATTTCGGTCTCTGCTCCCGTTTGGACCACAAGGCAATCTTACTGTAGCCCGCAACGCCAATGCTCGCCTGCTGCGCTTACATACCGAATCCGGGCAAGACAAGAGCAAGTTCATCACTTATGCTGGCTATCTGTTGAACCCTTACTTGCAGCCCACATTAAGGCGGCAGTTCGAGATTACTGTCCTTGCTCCCTACACTTTCTTGACAGTTCATCTTCCTGCCCATCTAGCTCGTGAGCACCCGGTCCTCAAGATGTTAAATCATGAAATTAGTAGGACTGTCCCTAAAGAAGTAGCTGATCCAAAGCCGGACAACTGGCCACACATTTATGGTCTGAACGATGGGATTACACCTGTTAACAGCGCACTTTTCCTGCCTGCGGCAACGCTCAAAGCCAATCCGATTGAACGCGAAGACGATGTCCCACGCCTGCGCAACTATACAGACGTAAGACTGGCAAGAGTATTCCGCAATATTGATCACCTGACATTCATAGACGGCTACCGCCCGGGAGTCAGCTCTCATTTATTACGCGATGAGTTAAATCCACAAGACGGCTACCGGCGCATATTTGACTGGATACTAACAGACATCCTGCACTCTGAACCGCTGCCTAACCATCTGGCACGCGATGCTACGTCAGCTAACAATACGCCCAAGAAGACTCTTGATTAAAGTATGAATCGTGCGCAGCAGCATGCGGCAAAGCTCTCCCAACAGAAACGTTCTGTCGATTCTTTGTACTTTTCATGGCGACATTGGTGCTGGCAGTGCCTGCCGTCATAGCGGAGTCGTCAAAGAGTCCAATCCCAAAACTATCCACCGTGGGTAAACGGGCAAACCCAACCTGAATGTGATCCCCCACATTTCGGGCAGTAATGTACTGGAGGCGGAGTATAGACCGGAGCGAACATTCCGGGAGGTGGCATTCCCTTCGGCAGCTTACGATAGTATTCTGCATTAAATGCATTGATTTTGCTGGTTCTGCGTTGTATTTCAGCCTGGCAGGCATTTTTCAAGTTCGTAGCATTATCTCGATAAGACTGATCCGCCAGTGCGAGAACCCTGTCACACTGCTGGATCGAATCTCGCAAAGGTCGCATATCGAGCTCATTGTGAAGGTTGTTTTGAATGCCCAAGCGACTTGCCATTGCTGCTCCAGCTCCTGTCATTGGCATTCGCGAAATCATATACGATAGAACTGCCTTCTTATAGTGCCATCTGGGATTTTGCGGTTCCCAATTTGACAGTGAGGTAAGCAAAATATCTTCAGCTGTCGCTATGTTCTTGGCAGAATCATAATCATGTTTGTCCAACACAGCGGCCAATTTGCCGTCAATGAGCTTCACCTGCGATGAGGCGATTCGAACATAATTTGCTTCAGGCATAGATTGCGGAGCCGATTTCAGCAACGAGCACGCCTCACGAATGCGATTTGCGCTCATTTGAAAGTCATTTTGTTGAAAGTAAGTATTTGCTTCGCTAAGTCGACGCTCGATAGTTTGACGCACGTATGGTTGTGCAACTGCCGGATTTGCAGCTTGCCAAAGAGTGAATAGGCATACCGCAATAATAATTTTTTCTAGCATATTCGCCTCATTCGACTCAAGCGAGGATCCGATTACCCTAAGAGAAGGAATTGGGCAATTATAGCAACGCATCATCGAATAATAATCT
>CAILLX010000212.1 GCA_903835185.1 uncultured bacterium
ATGTGGCTTTGCCGCTTCTTATACACAGAGCTCTAGTGTAAAACTGTTCGGCTTTTGTGTAATCGCCCTGTTTCTCGTACAGTCTGCCCAGGTCAGAGCAGATTGTGGCAACTTGCTGGCTGTTAGCGGTATGTTTTTTCTGTTCTGCCAGAATTGCTGTGTTGAGCAAAGCTGTGGCGGCTGCGTAGCGCTGTTCTTGCAGAGCCAGGGCAGTCAGTTTGTCATATTCACCTTCGCAAGAGTAGGTGGCATTTAGAAGATCTGCTGACTGCTCAATTTGACTTTGTCCGGCTGGAATCTTGTGCGCCTCCCTATAGGCAAGCAAAAAGGCATGTTCTGCTTCTGACAGATTGCCGCTCTTGTAACTGGCGTTGCCTTGATCAACATATTTTAAATAGGACTTTTGCGGATTGTCTGTGTGCAAAGAGATCCAGGAAACTGCAGCAACGCAGCTTAGAACGGCAACTGCCCCAACAGCAGCAGCCGCTTTACTGAAAGGCAGTTTGCGTCGAGCAGCTGGTGGTGGGGAGCCGGTTGCTGCAGCCGGTTGCCTGGTTAGAATAGCTGGTGCGGTGCCTTCGCTGGCAGGCGATGGTGCTGCTGCTCCTGTTGAACCGGGTGAAGTGGAATCGGACACAGTTAGTGTTACTGCGGAGCCGGCTTGTGTTTGCACTGTGCCTGACGTTTGTGTTATTTCCACGTCTGCTTGGTTGGGTACAGTCTGTGACATAGCAGACTCAACTGCATCTGCTCCTGAGGGACTGGCTAGTAGTGCTTTTCCTAAATAACGCGATACCCGTAGGGGGGCATTGTATCCGTAGGGGCGCATGCAATGCGCCCGGACGAACGGTCGGATTGTATTGATACTTTGGAGACGCACTATTAGTTTAATTGGGACCTTACCAGCACCTGCTGAAATGATTGGAGCAGGTTGCACCGGTTGCTGACCTGGACCAATAGACTCAAAGTCGTCAATTGCTTGCTTCAGCTCAGCCACTGCTTGAAAGCGGTTTGCCGGATCCTTGGCTAGAGCCTTCATGACAATAGCTTCCAGTTCTGCCGGTTCTGGTAGGTTAGGGTTGGCTTGCGAAAAAGAGAGCGGCAGCTCGTGAACATGTCTGTAGAGACATTCAGGTATGCTTTCAGCTTTAAATGGTGGCTGTCCGGTTAAAGTCTGATACATGACGCAGCCTAGAGAGTATATGTCGGAGCGAGCGTCAACTTTGTGACCGCAACATTGCTCTGGGCTCATATACAGCGGGCTACCAAAGATTTCGCCTGTAGTTGTGAGACCCATAGTGGCTGCTTGCCCTTCCTGTACGACTTTGGCAATTCCGAAGTCGACAATTTTGACGAAATCTTGCTGTCCGTCCAGTGTGATGAGCATGAAATTGCTTGGCTTGATATCGCGGTGAATGATTCCCATGCAGTGAGCGTGAGCTAAACCTGCGCAAGCTTGTTTGAAGATGGCTATAGCGCGCTCGGCTGGCAATGCTCCAACTTTTTTGTTCAGATGCCCCAGGTCTGTGCCTTGTAAGAACTCGACTACCAGGTAAGGTTTGCCATCCTCTGTTACCCCAAAATCGTAAACAGTCATGATGTTGGGATGATTGAGAGAGCTTATTGCTTGAGCCTCCTGCTCGAATCGTTTGCGGGCAACCTGATTTGCCACGAGACTCTCGTGGACCATTTTGATGGCAACTGTGCGTTTCATTAAGAGATGCCGGGCCTTATAGACAACTCCCATCGCCCCCTGCCCGACCTCCTCTATAATTTCATAACGGCCCGCAATTACCTGGTTGGTCATCTGTCGCCTTCTTTCAGCATCTGCCCTTGCCAGAAACACAGTAAACTTGGCCGAAGTTAATCAGTCTCCTCCTGCATTGCTGTGATGCGCCCTGAGCGGACAGCTGCTTCCAGTGTGGCATGGTCCTTTTCTGTTTGATCAGCATAAGCCAGAGCAAAATCAGCGACAGCACGGTCAAACTCATCCGACTGTCCAAGATATCCTGAAATTACTGCTGAATCGCCAGAGCGAGCATGTGCGCGTGCTAAAACTGCACCCATGAACTCAGCAGCTTCAACAATATCTGATCCGTCCCAGAGTTCAGCTTCTGGCTTAACTTTGGTGTCGCGCAGCTGGCGGATATAAAACTGCCTGCCGTCGGCAAAAGCTGTCCAGCCGAGGAAAATATCGCTGGCTGACTGAGCAATTCTTTGCCCGGCTACAACCCTGCGCCCATGGTTGGTGAATTCGCTAGCGCCTGCATAAGGCTCAAGCACTGACTGCGTTGCTTCCTTTATTTGCAGCAGTAGCGGGTCGGCATCAGGGGCTAAAAACAGCGCCACTCCACAGGAAGTGCCGACCGAGCCGATTCCTACAACTTTGATTGCCACGTCTGTCAACTGATAACGGTCAAAAAGGCGGCGTTTGTCGTCCTGCAACGACTCTCTGTAGCCAGGAAGAGCTTCTTTGAACTGATCAGCAAAACTGCTGTTTTCAGGATGAAAAATGAGTGGCGGACTGTCTTTAATGAGATATCGCCCGTCAACCTGCTCTGTCAGTTTAGGGAAGTAATAATCCTGGATTGTACGCTTAATTGCCTTGTTCAGTCGATCTTTCCGCTCTTTTTGCAAACTTGCATCAGCAGTTTTTTCCACCACCTCCTTCCAGTCAATGCGTGCATACCAGATGTCCAGAATACTCATATGAGAGTATTCCTCAGTCTTTTCGCGATAAGAACGTACTACCGCTTCAGCTGCAGCTGTCTGGAACTTGGGTTTGACTCCATTGTCACGAGCAACGAGGACAAAACTTGCAGCCAGGCGCTTTACGTCCCATTCCCAGGGGGCTGGCAGAGTTTCGTCAAAATCATTTATATCAAACACAATGTTACGCTCGGGAGTCGAGAATGCACCAAAATTAAAGAGATGACAATCGCCGCATGCCTGCACGCGCACACCTGTTGTTGGTATTTGTGCCAAGTCAGAAGCCATAAGAGCAGCCGAGCCGCGGTAGAAGGTAAACGGCGACTGCAGCATGCGTCCCCAGCGTAGCGGTACCAGCTCGGGTACCCTGTTCTTGTTGTATGAGTCAAGCAGTGCAAGCGGATCAGCGCGTTGGGGCGAGAGGCTGAAGCCGGCGTGGCTTTCTCTGGGCACAGCTGTTCTCAAGATTTTGCCGCGATAACGCCTGTCATCCCGGGACGTAATTGTGGCATCATGAAGTAAGGACTGTGCCGGCCCGCTGGCATTTATTTCTGTCATCTCTACCCCTTAATAAGTTTTATCTGCCTTTTTGAGAGTTGGGCTGCAAGTGTTCACCGGAATGTACATACCCAGACAGCAGGACTGTTAACATATCTGTTGTGAAATAAGAACACTATTTTCAGTGCTGATATAAGTTGCATGACGCATTCAAACGCCTCTGTGCAGGCGTTTGCTACACTGCTGCTAGCTCAGTGTGGCGGTTGCTTGGCGTGAGGCGTAGCTGCGCCACTGAGTTGTAAAGTGCTGTCTGATAATTGCGAGCAAAATTACATGCGCTCAACGAGAGGAATCCCGAGCAGAGATAGCCCCACCTTGAGAGTGCGGGCAGTCAGATCACATAAAAGAAGCCTGGATGTCCTTGCTGGTTCATCTGCATTGAGAACAGGGCAGTTTTCATAGAACTGGTTAAATACCTGGCTCAGTTGAAACAGATATTCGCAGATGCGATTGGGCATGAGGTCCTGCACAACTGAGTCGATAACTTCGTCGAACTTTAGCAGGCATTTAGCAAGAGTTACTTCAGCATCCTTAGAAAGCTTTAGACATTCACTGTTGTCTAACTTGGTGAAGTCAATTCCGCCTTTACGGCTGATGCCTTGCACGCGCACATAGGCGTACATCATATATGGTGCTGTGTTGCCTTGAAGGCTGAGCATTTTCTTGAAACTAAAAATGTAATTTGTTATGCGGTTAAGACTGAGATCTGCATATTTTACTGCAGCGATTCCCACTGCCTGTGCCACCTGGGAGATAAACTCCTCCGACTCGCTACGTTGCTCATCCTTGAGGCGGCCCTCCAGCTCGGCGCGTGCACTAGCAACAGCCTCATCGAGCAAATCCTTAAGTCTGACAGTCTCTCCCGAGCGAGTCTGAAGCTTCTTGCCGCCTTCGCCTAACACTGATCCAAACGGCACATGTCCCATCTTCACATGCTCTGGCAGCCAGCCGGCCTTTCGAGCTACCTGCTGAAGCTGGGCGAAATGTGCTGATTGTCCGGCACCGACAACGTAGATGAGCTCATCGGCATGGTCTTCTTTGACACGATGACGAATTCCAGCCAGATCAGTGGTTGCATAATTAAAGCCACCATCTCGTTTCTTGACAATGAAAGGTAAAGGCTCGCCTTGTTCATTCAGGAAGCCGTCCAAAAAGACACACTGTGCACCTTGATCTTCCACCAGCAGACCGCAGCTCTTCAGATCAGAGACGACATCAGGCAGCATCGAGTTGTAAAACGACTCTCCTCGCTCGATCAGGTCAGGCACATCGAGCAAACTGTAGATCTCCTGAAATGCTTTTCTGGACTGATTGCATATAAGTTGCCATGCTTGAATGCTCTCAGGGTTGCCGGATTGCAGGGCGACTACTTCCTGGCGAGAGCTGTTTTGAAATTCTTCACTGGCATCAAAATTCTTCCTGGCTTCTTTGTAAAATTCGACCAGATCTCCTAAATTGACTTTGTCAGGCTCTGATAGGGCAGATGGGCAGGCGTCTTTAAGATGCGCTATCAGCATTCCAAATTGAGTTCCCCAGTCGCCGACATGGTTGATTTTTAGAACATCATGCCCGAGGAAGGAAAATGTCCGTGCTAAAGCATCGCCAATGATAGTCGAGCGTAAATGTCCTACATGCATCTCCTTGGCTATGTTCGGGCTCGACATATCTATGACAATCTTGCTTGCTGGGCTGGCTAATGGAATGCCAATGCGAGTGTCATCCTTGATAGAGTCAAGCAGAGATTCGAGATACTCTTTTTTGAGACGCAAATTGATGAAACCTGGCCCAGCCACCTCAGGCGTCTGGCACCAGTCGCTTAAGTCAACAGCAGCTATAAGCTTCTGAGCAACTGTACGCGGCGGCTGAGCGACTTTACTGGCAAGTACCATGGCGATGTTTGTTTGATAATCACCAAAAGCAGGATTACTGGCTGCGTCAATTACCGGCTCAAAATCATTTAGCTCATCGCCAAAAGTTGAGACAGCTGCTGCTTTTAAGCGTTTCTTTACTTGTTCGAGAAAGGTTTTCATAGTGCATCCCAGAGTAGTTTAATGTGACTAATTATAGTGCCTGGTTTATTGAGGAGTGTCTATAGTTCGTGCCGGTTGGCTGTTGCTACAAATTTTTCTAAAGTCATTATCTGGACCAGATTCCCGTTGGTCAGGTGCTTTTCCAGTCCACCTTTGGTGTAGAAATCACGCAATTTCCAGCCTTCTCCACCTAACACAAGATAAGCCTTTGTATACTCTCCTGCGCCTTGCAGGATAGCTTCTGCCAGGCAGATTGCTTCGAACGGAACTTTCTGTTCTGCTGTGCCTGTGACCTGCTGCCATTTGAGAGAGATTAGATAACGTGCACCTTGTTCATCCTCGGCTACCACATCGACAAAATGTCGCCCGCCACCAAAGCGTTGTCCAACATGGCACTGTACACAGCACTTATAACCGCCCGATACGAGTGCTGGGATGACCATTAGCTCCAGTATCTTGCCTGTCCCGGTATCTCGACTTTTAATGCTAAAAGCAGTCTCAACAACCACTGCAGATACCTCTCGTTGCTAGCACTTCTTTTGCTGCTGTTCTGTCTCCAGTGCAACTTATCCTTCTTGGACCGCTGAGAAAAGTGAGACGAAATCCGAGCTTTTTATAGAGCGTACAGATGCGCTTGGTCGCTTGATTAGAGAGTACAACAGGACCTGGGTGTTGCGCCAGACATTCAGCC
>CAILLX010000213.1 GCA_903835185.1 uncultured bacterium
ATATACACCAGAGACCGGACGGTACCTGGACAAACATGGATGATAGCGGTACGCACAAAAAGGTCGACCACAGCCAGGGCAATATACACCAGAGACCGGACGGTACCTGGACAAACATGAATGATAGCGGTACACACAAAAAAGTCGACCACAGCCAGGGCAATATACACCAGAGACCGGACGGTACCTGGACAAACATGGATGATAGCGGTACACACAAAAAAGTCGACCACAGCCAGGGCAATATACACCAGAGACCGGACGGTACTTGGACAAACTTGGATGAGTAAACCGGGACCCACTCAATAGAGTGATTTAGTCTCCATAGAGCTGCATCTCCAGTAGAAGAAACAGCGGCGAAACAGCGCGATAAGCTTGCAAAACAGGCAGAGCAATGGCAAAGCTGCCAATAGCCCATGTCCTCTCAGCTCATCGCCCTTGTAGTTTTTCCAGAATCTTCTGCCCCATCGGGCTCTGCATCAGTTTATCTCTTGTTTCCGGATCGGATAACTTTTCGCGCACATCAGGATTAGCCAGAGCGCCACGGATCTGGTCGCCATACTTCTCCTTTAGCTCTCTTAGCCTTGACTGCTTGTTGCTACCCTCGACGACACCAGATCCGGGCAAGGCGAGTACATTACTGCTTCCGGAAGATGGCACCGTATGTAGTGCTGGCTGAGCAGGCCGCTCCTTAATTTCCTTCATGCGCCGAACTTGATCGAACAAACTGATCTTGACTGAATCGACACGTTTACCTATGGCATCAGCGGCAGCTCCTGATTTGACCATCTCTTCAATCTGGTTGAAAGCAGCAAGATAAGGTGCAACTCCGATACCGAGCTTTCTGGAGATCGCGATTTTTTCCAGCAGGTCTTTTCGTTCTCCTGCCAGAGGACCATCAGCAACGCTTAGCTGATCAGCTACAGCTGTCTGGTTACTTGCACCTGTCCCAGGATTGCCTGATACAGACGGAGGTCTTGTCTGCTGAACAGCCTCGTGAGCGTCAGGTGCGCCAGCACCTGCAGCTGATGCCTGAGCAATAGCTGCAGGCATCGCATTTATCGACAACAGAACAGCACCAAGACAACAAATGATGAGAATATCCATTACACCCAGCACTCCCAGCCCAACCTGTTTGATCCTGATTTTGCATTGTATCACTCCAGTCTAGCCCTTGGCAGGCAAAGCGCCAAAAAGACCGACACAGCACAACTACGATAGAATTGCCCAGCACTTACAAGAGAAGCACAATTGTGCCAAACATCAAGCATCTATTATTGCTATTGCACCTGCCGCTCTGGATTATCCTGGCGTCCTCACCTGCGATAGCGATAGACAAAACGCAAGACATTGATACCAACAGGCCTAGCTTCATGTTCTCCCCGCTGGTCGTGCCTAAAGGCAGTCTTCAGCTTGAGAATGGCACTGTGTATCAACATTTTCAGCATGGCATTAACTATTTCGACATTTCTGAAACTCAAGTCCGTCTCGGACTGACAAACAGATCTGAGTTCCAAATGTTCGTGCCCAACTTTGTTCTCACTCACCAGGGGCATACAGATACGACACCTGCTGGAGTCTCTGATTTAGGCGAAGTCGGGATCAAACGGCAGATAACACTAAAAAAGCTGCAAATATCCTTGATCCCTTGCCTCAACATTCCCACAGGTAGCCTGACAGTTTCCGGAAGGGGAGTACAACCGGTTTTCAGGGCCCCGTGGTCTTACCCGATAACTGACAGTTTTTCCATAATGGGCATGCAGTCGCTGCTTCTTCCCAATTCAGCACATACTGTTCTTTACGAGCCCGACTTTATGCTCAGTAAATCGTTGACGCCAGCATTGAGTGTTTTTGCTGAATATGCAGGCTTTTTTGCTAGCTCTATCCCGCACCAACAGATTGCCCACTTCGGCGGGACATGGAAGTTGAACCGTCACCACCAACTGGATATGCACTTTGGATTTGGATTGGATAAAGCTGCTCCGGCAGCGTTTATTGGAGCAGGTTATTCCTACCGATTCGACCGGCTGCCATGGTGAAGCTAAGTCCAGCCGCCTGCCGGACTACCTAATTCACTTAGCGGAGAGAGCTGCGAATCTTATCGAGCGACTCTATAATCTCCACCTCCTCAGGCACAGGTGGGTTGAGCTCTCTTGCGTGTTCCATAGCTTTAAGTGCAAAAAGATATTTGCCTTGAGCATAAAGCTCTAAAGACAGCGTCTTCCAGAACTTCCAATCGCCATCCCTATAACTTATGGCTTCAATGCAGCGTTGCGCTGCTGCATCATGCTCTCCTGTCTTATCCAGAGCTATTGCCAGGTTGTGCAGACACTGCGGATAAGGAGGATAGATGGAGAGCGCCTGTGTGTACTTCACAATCGCCTCCTGATAACTGCCTGCCTGAAGCAGTGAGTTAGCTTCAGTATAGATATCGTGAGCCTTGGACCAGTCAAGATAACCAGACCATCCGGGAAATTTTTCCTCTCGATAAGGACCTAGCTCCTCGCCGGCTTTGTCGAAATCGCTAATAGCTCTTTCAATACGTCCCATACGCAAATAAGAGAGTCCTCGGCCCCTGAAAGCCTGGTGATTCTCGGGATTGATCATAAGAGCTCTCTCCCATTGAAGGATTGCCAGCCCAACCTTGCCACTTTCATAAAGCTTTTGAGCTTTCAGGCATATGCTCTCAGCCGACTCATCGCCATTTGTTCCAGACCAGCTGGCTCCCGATAACAACAAGAAGGCAGATAACACGCATCCCAAACAGATCCAGCCAGCCTTAATATTTGCACTTTTCACAATGCAGCTCTTTTGCAGTGCAGTCGCTTACGCTTCCGGGAACTAAATTGAAGTATTTCGGTCACATCTCCCATCATAATAGTCACAAACCTGCAAGCCCAGTCGCAAATTTCTCAGCTGTCACGTATGATAAATACTGACAACTACCGACATTAAAAATGCTGGACCAGTGAGTTGAGTCACCCATAGATTAAGAAGGTAATGTATGTTGGTAGTGTAGTTACTATTTTTTCTCCTGGACAAGTTGTCTTCACTAAGCAAACATATATTCGTTATCAAAATCAAATATTTTTGCCGGTCAATCAGGTCAGTCAGATAGCCAAATCTCACGGAGGCTCACCATCTTATGAGTCCACTGACGAGACTTCACAGCCATAGCAGCCAAACACTGGCAGCTTGCCTCTGCGCAGCTTTTCTTATCTTTGTCGGCGCTGGACTGATCGCATATTACAACTCCTGCCAGATTGTCGAAAGTTTAAAAGCACAGCAGACGCAGCTCTTCATGCTCAACCAGCCGCTGGCAACAGATGCGTCCAGAGCTGCACTAACTGGTCAAGTAATCTTAGTACTAATGGTTGTCAGCTTTTTCACCTTTTTGATTCTCGCCTGGATGCTTTACAGGCACATAACCAGACTGCAGCAAGCTGAACTGACACTCAGACACACATCCAACGCATTGGGTAGCAGCGAAGAGCTATTCAGACTCTTGGTGAGTCGTGTACAGGACTATGCCATTATTAGCCTGGATACAAGCGGCTTTATAATCAGCTGGAACGAAGGTGCTCAAAGACTCAAAGGCTATTCTTGCGAAGAGATTATTGGTGCTCATTTCTCCTGTTTTTATCCTCCAGCAGACATTCAGGCAGGCAAACCGGAGAGAGCTCTCCAGATAGCTGCCGAGACAGGCCGCTATGAAGACGAAGGCTGGCGACTGCGCAAAGACGGGTCGCAGTTCTGGTCCAACGTTGTAATAACAGCTTTAAGAGACTCGCAAGGTGCATTGAAAGGATTTGGCAAGGTCACTCGGGATATAACAGCGACCAAGCAGGTAGACGAATCACTTAAAGCAGCTTGTGACGCTGCCATAGAGTCGTCACGTTTAAAATCTGAATTTCTAGCCAAAATGAGTCATGAGATTCGTACACCGATGAACGGTGTGCTGGGAATGGCTAATATTCTGCAACGAACTAACCTGACTCCGGAGCAGCAAGAGTATCTCACAACTATACTTGACGCTGGCAATATCATTCTTTCTATAATCAACGATATCTTGGACTTCTCCAAGGTTGAAGCAGGAAAACTGACACTTGAGATAATGGAGTTTGAACCGCTGGCTGTGGTTGAAAGCATAGGAGACCTCCTTGCTGCTCAAGCTCGCCAGTCTAACGTTTCGCTAATGACTTTCGTCACACCGGAGGTCCCAGCGGTGTTGCTTGGCGACCCAGGACGTTTGCGTCAGATTCTCATGAATCTTGCCGGTAACGCTATTAAATTTGCCCCAAATGGTGAAGTTGTTGTCAAAGCGATGCTTGAAGCCGGCTCAGTTTCTCAGGCTTTGATAAAGTTCACTGTCACTGATACAGGTATAGGAATTCGCGCTGAACAACTCTCGCAGCTTTTTCAACCTTTTGCCCAGTCCGACGGATCAATAACACGCAAGTTTGGAGGAACCGGACTCGGACTGGCAATCTCAAAGAGTCTGGCTGAACTGATGGGCGGAGAGATTGGTTTGGAGAGCACACCGGAACAGGGGACCACATTCTGGTTTTCCCTGCCGTTTCGCTGTGCTCAACCGACGAGTAAGAAGGGCATTCTCAACCCCGATCTCGCTGGATTACGTGTCTTAGTTGTCGATGATGAACCGATGACCCGAGACATTATCCACTCATATGTTAGTTCGTGGGGGATGCGTAACGGTTCTGTCTCCAATGCAGCTGATGCTCTGGCCGCACTGAAGCGTGCTGTCACTGATGACGATCCTTATGATCTGGCACTGATCGATCTTGTGATGCCATCTAAAGGAGGGATGGAGCTGGCAAAGAGTATTATGCAAGATCCAAAACTGCGCGACACCAAAATGGTCCTGGTCACTGCAGTCGATGCTCCAGGATTAGGAGAGAAGTCACTTCAGCTAGGGTTTAGCGGTTATTTGAGCAAACCAATCAGACAATCGCAGCTTCTCAATTGCATAGCTACAGTCCTGGGACGAACCGGACAGGATACAACCATAAGGCTTGCAGTCCCGCACTCACCGGAAGTTGATCATCATTTACACACACCTGGCAGTCACAGGTTGGATACCAGCAAGCTCATTTTGGTGGCTGAAGACAATCAGGTCAACCAGAGAGTCGCTCTGTTAGAACTGAAGCATCTAGGGCTGGCCGCCAATGCAGTAGCCAACGGGAACGAGGTTCTCCAGGCACTCGAGCAGATTCCTTACAGTCTCATTCTAATGGATTGCCAGATGCCTGAAATGGACGGTTTTCAAACAACAAAAGAAATCAGACAGAAAGAAGCAGGGACAGGAAAGCATATCCCTATTATCGCCATGACTGCTCAAGCGATGGACGGCGACCGGGGTAAATGCCTGGAAGCCGGCATGGATGATTATATAAGCAAACCGATTGACGACCGGAGGTTAGCAGGTCTTCTGGCACGATTTATCCCCTTAGCTGATCCCGAACCTGCCTGTGCAGCAGCTCCTGCACAAGCAGCTGGCAACACAGCGGAATCACTTATTGATTTTGAATTCTTGCGCAATGAGTTTGGCTGCGACCAGGCGCTTCATCTGCTGCAGCTGTTCCAATCATCATGCAATACTCTTGAACAAACTATTTCTGCCGCATTCAGGGCTCAAGATCTAAAAGCCATCAAGGCTCTCCTGCACGAACTTAAAGGCAGTTCTGCCTGCTTAAAGGCAGCGGCTCTGCACACAGTAGTAGTTTATTTTGAGCAAGCAACTATTCAGTCCAATTGGGAAGCGATGAGCAAATTGAAAGAAACCTTCCACACTGTGCTTGATCAGACAAGGCAGTACATCGACTCCATCTTTAAGCAGCAAGCCAGTTAAACAGACGCTTAGCGCAAGACCAGATAGTTACACTCACCTGTGAAAATACATACGATTGGGCAGTTTCTCACAGTCGTCAGCATAGCCACCAGCAAGATCCGAAAACTGATCACCTAAATTGACGACAATAGTAAATCCTTCCTCCTGTATCTGCTTCCTGAATGCAGTCTTGAGAGCCTGGTGCGTTTGCTTATTGCCGGCAGGACGCATAAATAAGCCATCATACGCAACACTGTCGCGAACTAAATTGTATATAGTGTTAATCCTGGTATCTTCACCGCGAGTGGTGACAAGAAATACAGCAAATCCTTGACTGCGCGCCCAGGATAAAAAATTAGCAGTAAGCTTGTGTACAGGCGCTCTCTCCTCAGCCACCCATCGCATCCATTTGGAGCGATCAAACTGTGGACTGGCAGAATCAAATTCACGATTGTCAAATAGTGTCTCGTCAATATCTGAGACTATAGCCCGGTGGCTGACATTCTTGTGTTTTTCGCAGTATAGCCGTGCTGCAGAAATTGCACTCTCAAACTCCTGCCGATACTGCCTTGTGCGGCTGAACTGCAAGCCGTCGGTATTGTTGTACTGCGGGTCGGACTCAGGGACGGTCACAGTGTTGCAAGGACAAGCCTGCACAGAGCCGCCAAGCACCACCAATAATGACACAAACAGAAAGGCGACAATTAAAGTTTGCAAGGTAACACCGGCTCCATTCTTGGCTGTATGAAACTTCATGCTTCTTCAGGCAGTCCTTTAAATGCTTTTTATCCTGCAATCTGGCATAAAACTGATAGAATTATAGTTCTCGCCCTTCTGCACAGCCGAAATCCGAGCAGCACACACACATAACGGGTCTGCCAACTGAGTTATTCTAAGCAGACAGACTGCTAAAATTAGCTGCCCTCGGAGGGACTCGAACCCTCAATCCCTTACGGGCATCGCATTTTAAGTGCGACTCGTATACCAGTTCCGACACAAGGGCTTACTTGCGTAGAGCGTATTGTAATGCATTTTTGTCTCAGTTTAATCAGGACAGAATCAGGACAGTTTAATATATCCAGACACAGGCGGACGCTCTGCACCGCCGACAGTAGCAAAGAGACTCTTTCTCATGTATGTGAGCACATAAACGCCAGTCTGTCTCAGTATGCTTTTGCCTCCCACTTGTAAACCACCTAGATCTCCTCAATCTGCCATGTACAAACTGCTTCGTCAGCCTCTACCATTGTTTCTCTTCTTGGCTCTCTTACCGTTGTCCGGTTGCGAGAGGATCTCTTCAGAACCGATGCTGCATTCGACGGGACAACATCTATCAGCAAACAAGGGCTCTGCTGAACTTGCGAATGTGTCATCGAAGCGCCAGAGTGTAAACACTGTGACACTCGACGAAAAAAAAGAGCACCTCTCCGAGTTTAAGACTGAAACGGCTACTTACCGCAAAGTTGCCAATGTATTTGAGCTACCGTCTACAGTGGAGTCGCCGTCGGATCAAACAGGTGCGGTCTTCGCCTTAGTCAACGGAGTTGTCACCAGAATTCTAGTCGACGTTGGAGACCCTGTGAAGGCAGGGCAGGTGATTGCCTACATCAACAGCCCTGACTTAGGTGAAGCGCAGTCAGCGCATCTCAATGCTCTGGACAAGCTTGACGAGACACGCGCACAGGTGAAACTACTGAAAACACGCCTGAAACTGGCTAATTCGGATGAGTTGCGTTTAGAGTCGCTTTTAAATGAAGGAATATCTGCCAGACGCGATCTTGAGAATTCTCAGTCAAGAGTAGCTGTAACTGCAGCTGAGCTGGTGGCAGCTCAAAATTCAGTCCATGCAGCCACGGCTGCCCTGCGCGCTGCTCGCTCCAAACTTGCCTCTCTTGGACTACCAGAGCCCAGACGTGAGACAGAAAGTTTTACTTCTGAACTGGCAGTAAGAAGTCCGATTAAAGGCACAGTCACACAACGCAACGTCCATCCAGGACAAAGCGTTGGTCCTGCGCTAGGCAGCGGCTCCGGCAAGAGTCTGACGTTATTTACAATTGCTCAGTTAAATAAAGTCTGGGTAATGGTTGAAGCACCACAGTCAGTGGTCACCTTCTTGAAGCTTGGCTCACCAGTTGAATTCAGGAGTGAAGTTGCTCCAGGACAACACTTTGTTGGCAAAGTAACTAGATTAGGCGAACATTTTGATCCTGAGTCACGCACCGGACATGTGCGGACTGAAATAGAAAATCGTCTAGGTCTCCTGAAACCAGGCATGCTCGTCATTGCTACTCTGTCAGAACTGGACGAACACTCGAAGCAGCTGGCTGTCCCTGTTTCGGCTCTACAAAGCATCTACGGTCATCAGTGTGTCTTTGTGGCTCTAGGCAACCACAAGTATGAGAAGCGTGCAGTTGTACTGGGAAATCGCACCGCTTCGTTAGCTGTAGTAAAAAACGGTGTGTCAGCAGGCGAGTCTGTAGTCACAAACGGTTCATTTTATTTGAAGTCGGAGGTTCTTAAATCAGCAATAGGAGCCGCCGACTGATGCCTCTTCCACCCCGCCCTGAAATACAGCCAGCAGAAGCTTTCCCTGGCACAACAGATGAGTCAGGCTGGCTTGAACGTTCGATATATGCTGCTCTCAATCAGCGTATCCTCATTGTAGCCATCTCACTTTTGCTTGCCGCCGTTGGTTTATGGTCGTTCATAACATTGCATGTGGATGCAGTTCCTGACATATCAAACATTCAGGTGACAGTAACTACAAATGCACGAGGACTGGCCCCCGGCGAGGTCGAGCAGTACGTCACTTATCCTGTGGAACTTGCTCTACAGAGCATGCCACGTCTGTCTCTGCTGCGATCAATTTCAAAGTATTCACTTTCACAAGTTACAGCAGTATTTGATGACGGAACAGACATCTACTGGGCACGCCAGCAGGTATCAGAACGTTTGAAAACAGCTACCGAGCAGATGCCGCCCAATGCAGACATTAAGACAGCATTGGGACCGATTGCCACCGGACTAGGTGAGATTTATCAATTCCAGGTCAAAGGTCCGGGCTACTCACTGCTTCAGTTACGCGACATTTTGGACTGGCAGATTGCGCCAGCGCTCAAGATGGTCAGAGGAGTTGACGAAGTACAGGCTATGGGGGGCGAGGCCAAAGAATATCAGGTCTGGCTTGATCCAGAAAAGATGCACGGATACTGCATCCATGCCAGCGACGTATTTGCAGCGCTGGCACACAATAACGCCAATGCCGGCGGCGGCTATACACAGGAATATAGCGACCAGATTCTCATTCGCGGCGAAGGTATGCTACGCACCACAGCCGATATCAGCAGGGTAACGATCAGGCGCAACGCCTCTGGAATTGTTCGGATACGCGACGTCGGTGCAGCTGTCGTAGGCAAGAAGCTTCCACAAAGCGTTGTCACTTGCAACGGCAAAGGTGAAGCTGTCATCGGCATAGTAGTAATGCGCAAAGGAGAAAACTCTAAAGAAGTAGTAGAACGAATCAAGCTGGCAGTGGCTCGGTTAGCTTCATCGTTGCCGCAAAATGTCACTATAGAACCGTTTTACGATCGCGGCGTACTCATAGACCGCACCATAGACACAGTCTGGCACAATCTGCTTTATGGAGCATTCTTTGTCCTGGTTGTTCTCTTTGCTTTGCTAGGCTCCGTTCGTGGCGCCATTATTGCAGCTCTGTCCATACCATTAGCTCTTGCAGGAGCGTTACTCTTTCTCAACGCAAGCGGCACATCAGGAAATCTGTTGTCGCTTGGCGCCATAGATTTTGGCATCTTGATAGATGGCTCTGTCTTTATGGTTGAGAATATAGTGCGCAGGCTCGCCGATCACCGTACAGCTGGTAGGGAGAAGCTAGCAGTTGTGCGGGATGCAGCAGCAGAGGTGGCAACTCCAGTACTTTTTGCAGTCTTAATCATCACGGCTGTCTACCTGCCTATTCTCATGCTCCCTGGAGTGT
This sequence comes from uncultured bacterium, assembly GCA_903835185.1. GTDB lineage: Bacteria > Cyanobacteriota > Vampirovibrionia > Obscuribacterales > Obscuribacteraceae > CAILLX01. Next base: position 9,843 of record CAILLX010000213.1, read on the forward strand.
CAGGGAAAACATTCCGACCTATGGCGCTTACTATGGTTTTCGGACTGGTGACTGCCCTATGGATTGCTCTCTATTTAACCCCTGTTTTAAGTCATTTCCTCCTCGAAGCACGTCCTGCTGAGCGTGAGACATGGCTGATGCGTTTCCTGCGCAAGCCATACAGACACCTGCTCTTATCTTGTGTTGGGCATCCTATTGCCACTATAACTGCAGCAGTATCTGTATTTGTCATAAGCTTGCTTGCTCTGCCTGGAATAGGAACAGAGTTTGTTCCGGTATTAAAGGAAGGCTCAACAGTTCTAACAATCAACCGCCCTGTATCAGGTTCGCTCAAACAAGCTGCCAAGCAAACAACTCTGATTGAGCAGATTCTCAGAGGAATACCAGAGGTGAAGACAATTGTTTCACGCACAGGACACTCTGAAATTGCTTTCGACCCGATGGGTCCAGATGAAACTGACACATTTGTCATCCTCAAGGATCCTAAGCAGTGGACAGCCGGCATGACTCAGCAGAATATTGAAAATCGCATCACTCGATCATTAAATGCAGCGCTACCAGGGTTGATATTCTCCCTTTCGCAACCAATCGAACAGAGGATGAACGAGCTCATTGCCGGTGCCAAAGGGGATATCGCTATTCGCATTTACGGTAAAGATTTAGATAAACTCTGCCAGTTGAGCACAGACGTTGCCAATGTGTTGGCGCGCATACATGGGTCCTCCGGTATAAAAGTGGAGCAAACTGCAGGGCTGCCAATTGTAACAGCCAGGCTCAATCAAGGTGCCCTGGCTGCCTATGGCGTAGCAGCACAGGACGCGCTTGATGTCGTGACTGCAGCTGTAGATGGCAAAGTTGTCGGCACCATATTTGAGGGCAAACCAAGACACGACCTCTGCGTCCGTTTCGAACCAGAAGCAGTTAAGCGTGCCGAGGATATAGGATCGCTGCCTGTCGCTATGAGCGCCGGCGACGTAGTGCCGCTGGGGCAGCTGTCCAAGATTGAAAAACAAGAAGGTCCGGCTCTCATAACACACAGACAGGACGATCGAGTTATTACAGTACAGGTTAATGTCAGAGACAGAGATCTGGGCGGATTTGCAGACAAGTCCCAGCAAGCAGTGGCAGCCGCGGTGACCTTGCCTGCCGGTTATCGCATTGAATGGGGCGGTCAGTTTGAGAATATGCGCGAGGCTCAGGCAAAACTCATGCTGCTTGTGCCGTTATCGCTTCTCTTTATATTCCTTCTACTCCAGGGTCTGTACAACGACGTCAAACCAGCGCTTCTCATCTTTACAAATATCCCACTTGCCATTTCGGGCGGTCTCTTCGGCTTGCTTATACGTGGCATGCACCTTTCAGTTACAGCTGGTGTCGGTTTTATTGCTCTGTTTGGAGTAGCTGTATTAAACGGTGTGGTACTGGTATCGACAATTCGTAAACTTGAGCACGACCAGCAGCTCAAGCCACGCACAGCAGCAATCATAGGAGCAACCAGCCGCTTGCGCCCTGTTTTGATGACCGCCCTGGTAGCTGCCCTTGGTTTTGTGCCGATGGCAGTTGCCACATCAGTCGGAGCAGAAGTTCAGAGACCTTTAGCCACTGTAGTCATTGCTGGGCTTGTCACTTCCACTATCCTCACTCTGCTTGTTTTGCCAAGCATCTACCCGTTAATCTGCTCGCGACCAAAACGCCGGCAGATCGGCAGTTAATCTAAGTGTGCTGACAACAGGCAAAAGGAGCTGGAAGCTCAATGCCATCCACTTAAGTCGCTTGGACAACCGTAAGAGGGGCGGATTGCATCCGCCCAACGGGCGCGTGCAACGCGCCCCTACACAGTCGGGGACCTTTATACCGGCTTAGTCTGCACCAGCCCGTGTTGTACAAGAAGAGCAGCTGCGCGCCACATGAGATGTGTTGGCATTCCGGCGGTCTCCAACTGTTTGAATATGTTTGTGAGTTTGGTAGCGCCGTCTGCACGCTTGACCAGTTCGGTCATAGCGTGAAACTCATCTTGTGTTGGCGGGTCTTCTAACTGTCCTAAAGCGTTCCAGCGGTCGTTAAGCTCTTCCTGTGGCACTGCTCGGATGAGTATTTCAGTAGTTGAGACTACTGTACGCGACAGATTGTAATTGTCGACTGCCAGTGCTGAATTCATCAGGCAGCTGTCCAAAGGCCGCGTCACGTTGAAAGAAGGATCAAGGATAGGCAGTTTTGTATCTCTGCCGCTAGATGATCGCTCCTGGAAATTAAAGGAACCGTCTTCAAATGTGACCAGAAACTCTGTAATGGCGGCGTTTCCTTGCTGCTTACCCAGTCTGGACTGAATAGGTTTGCCTGCCTCCCAGAGCATCCAGAGATTCTTGCCGTCTGTGCTTTGTACAGTGAGAACGCCAGTCTTCTGGCTGGTGGCAATTGACTGCAGGAGACCGGCTGCGTCGAAGACACCCAGTTCGCCACCAATAGCAGCAGCTTTCTTCTTTGCTTTGAAGGCACGCGGTACTTGCTGTGTGTGGCAGCTCTTATTGCGGCCAAGCTCCTCCTTGACATAATACAAGGCGGTGTCTGCTTTCTCCATCAGGTCTTCGGCGCCCTTGCCGTCGACTGGATAAGTGGATACGCCTAGAGAGACAGTCCATTTGGCGATGCCGCCAGGCCAGTCGGCCTTAGACTCTACAGCTTCTCTTATCCTCTCGGCTACAGCACAGCCGCGTTTGGCATCAGTGCACTCCATAACGACAACAAACTCTTCGCCACCATATCTGATCAAGTAGTCGCCTGGTCCAGAAGTTTTTTCCAGCCCATCTGACGTACGCACACACTGTTTAATCACCTTGGCTAGCTCCTGGAGCATCAGATCGCCCACCTGGTGACCATAAGTGTCGTTGACAGACTTGAAGTGGTCGCCATCAATCATAATAAGAGAGATTGGATTTTGCTCCGGATTGGTGGAAGCACGCTCGAAGACATGCGGCATGATCTCATAAAAGAACTTCTTATTGCGCAGTCCGGTCATCGGGTCTGTACGTGCAGCTTCTGTCTCCTCCTCGAACATGACAACTTGATAAAGGGCACGAGAGGCTAAATCAACAACATTTCTCAAGATGCGCAGTCGCTCCTGGACGACCTGTCCTTCCTGGACAAAGTAAAAGGCGAGCATGCCCAGATTGCGATTTTGAAACCTTACAGGCAGATAGACAATACTGCGAATCGAATTGGCTTGGGCAATCTGCTGGAACCCGTAGTCCCTCAGTGCGGCCTGACCGATTACCTGGGAATTACCTGTGCTGAAAATATGCCTGGCGATGCTGAGATGATCTACTCGCTTGAGAGCCTGTATCGAGCGTTCGTCAAAACCAAGCCAGGCCTCGATTGTCGACTCCATATTCTTGCTTGATTTATAGAAAGCACCAAATATGATACTGGTTGGGAACTTATCGTTAAGCTTTTCCAGCACGCGGTGATAAAGCTGTTTGCTTGATTTAAGGTTGTCCAGCTCGCGGCTGAGCGAGTTGAGAAACTCTTCTTCAGCTTCCTTGGTGTGTAGTTCGGTGAGCTTCTCCTGTGTGGTGGCAAGTTGCTCTTCGTATTGCTTGGAGATGAAGTTTTTCTCCTCCGCATGTTCGGAGCGCTCTCGCTTCAACTCCTCATCTTTGGCAGTACGAGCAGCGACTGCATCGTCATACTGACGTCTGATATCGCGCAGCCCTTTGCTGACATTTTGAACTTCTGTCACCGCCCCTGGTACTGAAAGTCCTCCGCCTGTTACGTGGGAATAAGCCTCGCGTGTAAGTAGCAACGAATAACTTGCCCGACTCAAGTGTGCCAGCGGTTTGCTCACCCACATCTGGAGTAAAAGAAGGGTAAGGAAAAGCAGTCCTGAAGTAAAAAACAGGAGATAGCCAAGAGACACGGGCACAGTCAAGGCTGATGCGCCCTGGGTCAGGCATGGAATTATGACCGGTCCGGCATATACGCCGATATGGAGAACCTGGTCCTCTGCTATGTGCGATACAGACTCATAATAATGTTTGCCTTTCCAGTCCAGCTCGCGTGGCGTAATGTCATATTTGGACAGCTCGGGAGCATACGGTTTTGTGCTCGGCACTATTTTGGCATCAGTGGTGGTGACATAACACCAGGACAGATTGTACTGGTTGATCATCTGCATGATGCGGGCAGGCTGCGGTGTCTTCTTCTTAGCACTATCTGCCAGCTCTACTACCAGCTGGTTGGCAAAGCCGGTCATAAGCTTAGGGTAGATGGCGTCTGCCACCAGAGCCACAGCCACGGTTCCAATCACAAAAGAGAAAATAAGGCGGATTGCCAGACAGTTGAAGAAGCCGCTTATTGTACCAATCAACCTTTGAAAAAACGGTTGCTGAGCCTCTTCGGATAGTCCAAGTGCTGCTTGATATGTCACTGGTTCATTGCCTCCACCTTGCTGAGCTGAATCTTAAAGGTAAGCGTATCACCCTTATACCAATCGGGCAGAGCCCCATATTCAGTTGTTTGCACTGCAGTAATCGCCTCTTTATCGGCCTTTCTACTGCCTGAAGATTGGAAGATTTCACTACCGAGCAGATGTCCATCATGATCAAGTGTAATCAAGACTATCAAATCTTCATAGCTCTTCTTAGGATGCCAGTTTTGCGCTAAACGAATGAGTAGATCTTTGCGATAAGGAGCGATGTTGCCCATTGCACGGCTTGCTGTCGCAGGCAGGCGGGTTGCAATTGGTATACCGCCAGCTGGTCCTTCACCTGTGCCGGCTCCCACATCGCCTTGACCTTTACCTGTGCCTCCAGCGCCTTGCCCGCCGGTGCCGACTCCAGCTTCACCAGCTCCTGGCGCTCCGCCGGCGGTCTCTCTACCTGACAGTGGATGTGTAGCCGAAGGTCCGGCCGTTACAACAGGTGTGTGTGTCGGTACAGGCGCTTCTTTTGGCGCCTGGCGCCCGACGTTTGCTTTGACAATATTGGTTGGTGTGATAGCTACTGGCGCAGCCAAGGTGGTTCGGCGCGAAGGTATCGGTTTTGCCGGTACATTAGTTGGGGTGGCAGCAGTTGTAGGCGCCTTGACAGACGGCATCGTCGGCTCGGAGGCGCTTATCGGTTTGGGTGCAGCTTCAGAGCCCGGATTGGGGTTTGCTCCAGCTGTAAGTGAGATTGCTTTGGGAAGCTCAAGAGCCTTTGGTGGTGGCTCTGGTGGCGGTGGGGTGAATTCAAAGCTCACATCTACATCTTTGACAATTTTTGGGTGCGCTAGATCCAACTCTTGCAATTTAATAAAAGCAATCATAAGAATCATGTGAAGAATAAATATAAGGACGATGGCATTCTGCAATCGTCCCTGTCGCTCAATCGAGTCTACATCAGCGACGCCGTAAAAGCGGTCGGTTATCCTGACGGCTTCTTGCATCATAGACAAAGACATCGCTTGCCAGCTCCTTTCGCACGCTAGCGCTGCTCCCACGGTCGGACTTAATTCTCAGCTGCGCGCACATAGCTTCTTGTAACAACCCGCCGCCACCAATATGCCCGGCATTTGAGCAGTTTTCACTTCTGCTTAAAAGAATTATTTCATATTTGCAAGCCGGCAGATTGTCAATGCGCCGCCTCGACTCAATTCGTAGGGACCTCCACGCGCCCCTACTAGGCTGAATTCAAGGAGGAAGCGTGCGCTATAATGCCTATCTACCCATTGGAAAGAAACAGTTCTGGGTGGGAACGAGGCAAGAGATGCACACAGCTTTTATCGTCTGTCTAGCGCTGGAGGTCATTCTGGCGTTGATGCTGGTTGGGCTTATCCTTCTCCACTCGCCTAAAGGCGAAGGGATGGGTGGAATCGGCGGCACAGCAACACTATTTACAGGCAAGCGTGGAGCTGAAGCCGGACTTGATCGTCTAACCTGGATTGTGGCTCTTCTTTTCCTGACTATCTGTGCCCTCCTCGGTTTTGGAATTGTCAGAAGTTAATGTCCTTTCGGCTGCCTACTCGCCAAGAGAAAAGTTTTTACGTACACAATCAGTTTGAGCGCATTGCAAGGCGCTATGACCTGACCAATGATGTCATTAGTCTGGGTATGCACCGCCTCTGGAAAGCCTCAGCAGTGGATGCTCTTGCTGTTCACCCTGGTGGGAGCTATCTTGATCTTTGTTGTGGTACAGGCGATCTTGCTTTGCTTATTGCCAGACGCTTGAATACTACAGGTTCTGTAACTGCAGTTGATTTCTCGCCAGCCATGCTGGAGATTGCCCGCCGGCGGGAAGGTGAGGACCGGCTACGGGGTTTTGCACAAATCTCCTGGACGCTTGCCGATGCACAGAAGCTGCCATTTCCTGACAACTCTTTTGACGGAGCTTTGATTAGTTTTGGCTTGCGCAACCTGACTAGCCTCGAGCAAGCTCTGCGTGAAATGGCGCGAGTTGTCAAGACTGACGGGCATGTGGTTAACCTGGATGTGGGGCATGTAGAAAACAGCTTCTTAGCCCCGCTTTTCAGGCTTTATTTTGGCTGGGCAGTTCCTCTCATTGGTGATCTTATTCAGGGCGACAAGCAGGCTTACACTTACCTGCCTGAGTCGGCACGCCTTTTCCCTCCTCCGGGGCACATAGCGACTGCCATGCATGAAGCTGGATTAAGTGGTGTTGTCATTCGTAATTTTGCTGGCGGGGCAGCGTCTATGCAGGTTGGGACTAAGCTATGAAGGAAGCGGCTTCCATAACGCAAGCACAGGGTGGGTCTCTCTTTGTTTTCGTAGGCGACATCTCAGCCGACAGGCATACGGCTGCAGTTGTCTCCCGGCTCAAGCAGCTTGCTCCAGAAGTTGCTGTCTGGGGTGTAGGTGGCTGCGAGATGGAAGTCAGCGGAGTTGAGCTTCTTTCTAATTGTCAGCAGTTTGCCACCCTGGGTGTCATTGAGCCGATCCGCCTGCTTCCTTTTTTTGCTTCATTGCGCAAAAAGATTGTCACCGAGATAGCTGCTCGCCGCCCCGGAGCTGTTTTGCTTGTTGACTTTGGTGGCTTTAACATTGCACTGGCGCAGCTTTTGCACAAGCGCTTCCCGCAACTTCCCATTATCTACTTCATCTCACCGCAGGTCTGGGGATCGCGTCCCTGGCGCATCCAGGCGCTGAAGCGTTGTGTCAATAAGATGCTTACTATCTTCCCATTTGAAGAGTCGCTTTATTTAAGCCAGGGAGTTCCGGCCAAATTTGTCGGTCATCCGCTCACTGCGTCAGTTCCTGAGACTGCAAATAGCAACCGTCAGGCGTTTTGTGTTGCCCACAATCTTGATCCTGCCGCTCCGATTATCGGCATCTTCCCAGGCAGCCGCCGGCGCGAAGTGACTGATTTTATGCCTGTTTTGCTTCAGGCTATCGACTGGCTGAGCCAGATGCGCCCACATCTGCAGTTTGTCATCTCGCCGCCCACTTCTGCCCTGGCAACTGAGATGGAACAGGTCCTGTCATGCAGCAAATACAGGCACCAACTTGGCCGGGTAAGCCTCCTTGATGCAGGCGAAAGCTTCTCTGTCATGGCTGCCTCTGACATTCTCTGGGCTAAATCAGGGACAACTACTCTTGAGGCGGCTCTGTTTGGTAAGCCGATGCTCATTTATTATCGGGCAAACTGGCTGACTTACCTGCTCTTTCTTGCATTCAAACGGGTGAAAGATGTAGGCTGGCCTAACCTGTTGGCTGGAAGAAAGGTAGTTCCTGAACTGATTCAACTAGAATGTCGGGCTGAGAGTCTCGTAAGATATACAAACGATTGGCTCGATGTGCCGGCAGCCAGGCAGGCTATCAGCGAGCGTCTGCTCCAGGTCAGAGGGCAGCTCGGGCATGGTGACTTTGCTTACAATGTCGCCGCTGAGATTATCACCACACTTGGTTGTCAGAATGAAAACCGCCTTTAAGGCTTTTAAAGCAGAACAGATTTATCACATGAGGTTGTACCTCAGGCTTCTGCGTTATATCAAACCTTACTGGCTGACATTTGCCCTCGGGCTTGCTGCCGCCATTCCTTCAGGCAGCATGGATGGTGCGATAGCCTGGATGGCCGGGCGGGGGCTGCAATGGATCTTTGTTGAAGGTCGTCAGAACCTTATTTATTTTGTTCCAGTTGTTGTTTTGATTGTGGCGACCATTCAGGGCATCTTCCGCTTTCTGGAGGCGTTTTGTATTCGTTTGGTCGGTGCCAGCGCTATAAGAGATCTGCGCAATCAACTTTTCAACCATCTGGAAGACCAGTCGCTCCTCTATTTCCACGACAATTCATCCGGGGTGCTTATAGGCCGTCTCACAAATGACGTTGCCATTATTGAAAATGCAATAGCTCAAACATTTCAGTCAATGATCAGTCGCACAATCACTTTGCTGTCGCTTGTTGCTGTCTTGCTTATGCAAAGCTGGAAGCTGAGCTTGATTGCTCTGTCTATCCTCTCACTTATCGTCATACCTGTGGCCATCCTTGGTAAGCGCATTCGCAAGTCGAGTCGCGGCGGGCAGGAAGCAGTAGGTGACCTGGTTTCTGTTATCTCTGAGTCGATTGCTGGTGCCAAGATTATTCAGTCATTTAATTTAGAGCACTATCAAATTGCCCGGTTTATGAAGACCAATCAAAAGTTCTTCGACAATATGATGCGAGCAGTAAGAGCCGAGGCCATGATGTCGCCAATCCTGGCGATGATTGGTGCTGCAGGTATTGCTGCAGTCATCTGGTCGGCTGGTTATCAGGTCATTCACCACCATATGAATCTTGGCTCGCTGACATCATTTGTCATCGCCTTGCTTCTCCTCTATTCGCCAATTAAGAACATTGGACGGATAAACGGTATTTTGCAGCCTGCGTTAGCTGCGGCTCAACGAGTGTTTGAAGTACTTGATCAAAAGCCTGAGCTCCAGGATGCTCCCGGGGCTGGGACATTGAAACCAGGGTTGCACCATATTCGCTTCAGCCATGTTTATTTTCGCTATCCAAGCTCAACCGAGTCTGTCTTGAACAATATCAATCTCGATATTCCACAAGGGCAGATGTTGGCACTAGTGGGGCTGTCGGGTTCAGGCAAGTCCACTTTAGCCAATCTTGTGCCGCGATTCTTTGATCCTGCTGCCGGCACTATTTATATCGACGAGGAGCCGCTTTCTTCTTATACTCTGGCATCTCTCAGGTCTGAGATAGCTCTCGTCACGCAGGACAATTTCCTATTCAATGCTACTGTGGAGGAGAACATCAGGCTAGGATTGCTCACTGCTTCAACTGAAGAGATTAAGGCGGCAGCAAAAGCTGCTTATGCTCATGAGTTTATTCTAGATCTGCCTGATGGCTATAAGACTCAGATAGGTGAGCGTGGTGTCAGGCTCTCAGGTGGGCAGCAGCAGCGGCTGGCTATTGCACGGGCGTTTTTGAAGAATGCCCCGGTTCTCATTCTTGATGAAGCTACAAGCTCGCTCGACAATGAATCAGAAGCCATGGTTCAAGAGGCGTTGAATGAGCTCATGAAGAATCGTACTGTAATTGTCATTGCCCACCGTCTCTCCACAGTAAGGCATGCTGACGAAATAGCAGTCATGGAAAACGGCACTATTGTCGAGAGCGGCACTCACGATGTGCTGAGGCAGGCAAATACTGTTTATGCACGTCTGCTTACTGCGCAGTTTGAGCGCCCGTTAACCCAGGCATAAAAGTACGCCTGGCACAATGTATGCCCAACTGTGCGCGGTGCGCCTGCGAGCGCCAATGCTGTTAACATAAACGGTTTGGATAACCGTAGAGGCGGCTCGAGAGCCGCCCAGTGGGCGCGTCCCGACGCGCCCCTACGCCAACGCCCTAAGTGAACGGTATTGCTGCTTGCTCAGGCACAAAGTACCGCCTGGCGGAAAAATGCCAGGCGGTTAATAGCGATCGTTAACATGCAGGTGTCTTCTTGCTGGAGAGTGAACTAACCTTTGCGGGTAGCCTCTCTCTTGATCGTCCAGTGGATGGCAAGTCCTGGAGCAAGGAGGACGAACAGAAGGAAGAACCTGATATCGACAAAGAATTTCATTACCAGCGGGGTAACAGTGGCTGCGTCAGTATGAAAGCAGTGGACGGCCATTTTCATCCCAACATGCCAGCCGACCATGGTGATAATGCAAAGTACTATGGCTAACAAAACTCCTACAACAACAGTTCGCAGCAGAATGTTGCGAATCAAACGAAGCGTTTCTAAATTCATCGGCTTTTACCTCTACGGTGGCAATAATCTTAACAGATGGTTATTTAAGTTAATTGTTCAGGGGGCATGATAGGGGATATCGTGGTCATTCGGTGCTCATGACAATCTTTAGTCGTATCCAGTAGCTGGCAAGTAGTACGATTTTCGGCCGGCCAGTGCATAATTTAGTGAGACACGAGAGGAGATTTTTATGAAAGGCAACGCGAAGACTATTGCTACGCTCAATGAGCTGCTTTCCGAGGAGCTCACTGCAATAAATCAGTACATGGTGCATTCTGAAATGGCTGAGAATTGGGGTCTTGGCAAGCTGAAGAAGCTGGTACGCGCGCGTGCAATGAGTGAGATGAAGCATGCTGAGATTCTCATTGAACGGATTTTGTTTCTGGAAGGAGCCCCTGTTGTCAGCAACTTGAAAAAGATAAGTATTGGCTCCGACGTTCCTACTCAGCTTAAGAATGACCTGGCGTTAGAAATGGATGCCATTGAAAGCTACAACCGTGCCATCGCCGAGTTAGGCGCCGCTGGTGATAATGCTACCAGAGAGATGTTGGTCAAGATTCTCCAGGACGAAGATCGCGATGTAGACGCTATTGAAGAGCGCCTGGATCAGATAGAGCAGATGGGATTGCAAAACTTCCTGGCCCTTCAGGCTGGCGAGTAGTTGCAGACTAGAAGCTGAGCAGCGGCGGCTGCCTGCACAGGCAGCTTTGCCAAGCGTGTATAAAGAGGTGAATATGTGGGGAAAGACAACTGGAGTTGTAGTTGCAGCAGCTTGTCTGGCTGTGGCGGGTAACTTGTGCGACCGCGCCAGCGGACAGAGTGCACAGGTGCCCGGCGAGCCGGCACAGCGCTCTGACAAGCCTGCCTCCTCAGCCAGATCTGCTGACAATGCTAATCAGAGGTCGGCAGGCAAGAGTGGCGGGGTGGAAGATGGTGCTAATGAAAAACCAGCTGTCAGCTCACGCGACATTGGACCCAAAGAGGATGGTCAGACAGTTACCTGCAGAAAGGGGACTGCTCTGGCGATCCGCCTGCCTGGCAATCCGACCACAGGCTATAGCTGGAGCATCACAGCAGTGTCCGGAAAGTCTGTTAAGCAATCAGGGCAGATTGATTATGAGCGTGCCAAGCCGATGTTGGTAGGTTCCGGAGGTGCATTTATAGCTCATTTTCTGTCCGGTAACACTGGATCAACTATCATAAAGCTTGGCTATGCGCGTCCATGGGAGACCGGCAAGCTGCCGGAGAAGACATTTACTGTTACTGTAAATGTCGTTAAGTAACATAGTGCAAGCCCGAAGCGGGCGTCCCTCGTGCCCAATCCTTAGAAGCTTAATGCGTCGGGGTATTGTCCATATTTTGCAATAGTATTTGATTGGAATTCGGTGCAGCGAGGTTATTCCGATAAGTAAACGTACGCTTTATCCAATTCTTCCCTGCCCAATGAAACTTTTGAATATGCTCACCCTTTATTGTCACCAAAGGCTTTCCGTCGTCCGGCATAATTCCAGTGACAGAAATATTATCGGGTGAATTCTCTTCCTGGGACTGTATACCAGTGCCGGTCGTATCGCTTGTTTCGGGATGAGTGTTATTTTGACTGCCATGCTGGGCAGCGAACGTGAGTATTATCAACCATAAAAAAAGTATTGCAACACCCGCACCGACAAAATTGACGAGGCGAGCATCCATCTTCTGCACTGGCTTTTCCTGATCTTGCGCTCCTTCACCAGCAGCACCAACTTGGACGAATAGTTTAGGATCAGGCAGAGCCTTCTGTATTTCACCAGTGAAAAGATCACTACATTCATTAGCGTATTCACTTGGCGGTAATTCATCAACCGACTGAGCAAAACGTACATCAGACCCGGTCATCAGCGCCTCTGGAATTTGCTTACGTAGCTCTTCATTGTATGTAGCCAGAGCATCATCGAGAACGTTCACATCACCAGCTTCCGGCACAACAAAAACTGTGTTTGGGCTACTACCTTTGGAGTTGATCCCCGATGAGGTGGATGCGTTTTTACCCCCGATTATCGACGCCTGCCCCTGCGAATCAAGTGAATCAAGCTTAGGCAACTCTGCCGCCAACATATTGTGTAAACCGGTAGACCGGACCAAAATACCCAGCGCCTGATCCAGGAAAACATTGGTCCCTATCTTATTCTTGTTATCTTGCACAGCCAACAACTGACGTATGTCAAGCGCTAGAGATTGCTTTAAGGACTTGGTGTCGCTTTCTTCCACAACAAAGGCATATATGCCTTTTCGCATACCCAATAGAGTGTACAGCGCCTTAACTCCGGTCAGATCGCCTTGAGCGACCTCAGCACCAGTGATAAACCGACCAGAGACAATCCCTATGCGCCCTTGAAGGGACGGAGATTGAATGCGCAGAGTACCATGCCGCTCCACAGACTTCGCGCCTGAAAGTATGCGTTCAAGTGCCTCCCGCAAGCCCGCACCTGGCGAAATCTCTCCTAAAACAACCTGATCTGAATCAGGATCAATATTCTTGTTTGGTTGTTCTGAGCCGATATGATTTGAATCCATTGTGGTGTTATCTAACGCGACTATGTGAGCCTCTTGTTGGGCACTATGTAAGGAGGAGCGATGCTGACATATTTATTATACTTGGAAACAAGTACCATTCGCTCTCTCCAGCAAACAACTAGCTTTGTTCACGCAGACTGTAACGGAATAACAGCATTTGTCATGCCATGAACATCTTCCCGAGGGCTTAGGAAAGCCTCATTGGAACACTTCATTCCTCCTGAAAAGCAACCGCATAGGGTGTAAATTGTGCTGATACTGACACCCAACACTCATTTGGACCAGTCATAAGACTCATGGTGAAACCCATCCACTAATACCACCACCACCACCACCCATAGCTCCGGCGCCACCACCAAGAGGTACCACATTTAATGGAAAAGTCGAAGGGGAAGTTTCAGGTGCAAAAAAATCATACATTGAAACGCTTCCCGCAGGGGGGGGGGGACGCGCTAATCCATTTATGGCTGTAGGGGATGGTCACCAGGGGGATATAAGCATTTGGACTTACACGAGTGCTTGTATCGGCAGATACGTTTGTTCCCGCAAATTTTGCATACCCGACCACTGGATATGGACTCCCTCCCCCAGCAGCTCCCGTAGCTCCCGGAGGACCTTGCGGTCCCA
>CAILLX010000214.1 GCA_903835185.1 uncultured bacterium
GCTCTTAGATCCAGACGATGATTTACTCATGGTGACCTCCTTGTCACAGATTTGTACCTTTGCAAGATCAAACCTACCCAGGCTTAATCCGCTTGGTCAGGGGGTCACCAACTAAATCAACGACAAAAGGGACAAGCTCTGCGGGATTTCCTTATTTTTTGTTCTACTACATCATTACACATTTCACCACTGCTAGTACCATTCTAAAACTCGTACCCTTAAGAGCTCCACAGGCAGCCAGCAAGCGTAGTTCTCCTGCATGTCGTAGTACCTCGAAGCAGAAAGGGAAGTGGAAAGAAGCCAGTTACCTGGCTCATCTTCTCACTTCCCCCTATTCAGTTGTAAATCACGGCTCTGGTAAGCAGCTCATGGATAGATGTACTGCTTCACCTTTACCAGCTCGATGTGACAGCCCACCACGCCGTAGGTCGGGAGCAACATCTGTTACTGTAGTGGTAGTAACAACATGGTGTGCCACCTTGCTGAGTCTGTAGACACAGTCAATTCCGCTTGTTGCAGTCGGCCCAGCAGTGAACGAATGCGGCTTCGGCAGGTCGGTTAAGCTGGCGCAGTATACGTGCGTAGGTCCAGAGATAGGGAACAATGTGCGCGCTACACAACCCGCCTACCCGCACAGCTTCAGCCAGAGCCTTCAAGAGAGTCTCTTCAGCTTCCTGCAGACGGCCGCTTTGCAGATGCAAGAATGCAAGCTGGTAAGCCGGTTCGGACATGGCAGCACGATCTGCGGCAACCGCATGGCACTCGATGAAGGAGACAACTTCTTGCAAGATCTGGGCAGCATGATTGAATGCACCGCCAAAACAGCTGTCATAAGCCATGCCTAAAGCAAGATCTGCATAGCGGAACAGGTCTGCTTCTGGTGGCAGACGCCCGGGGAGTCCATCGCCGCCAGATAACCTCTCGTCATCTGAAGGTGGGCACGACATAAACATTCACCTCTATTCTTTACGAAATTAGCTGTTAGCCAGGCCATAGCTGATCGATGGCTTCAGCACACGACCAGAAGTACTGAGATTCAGCCAACCGCCCAGTCATTCTGAGCACTCTGCCATAAACGCGAATGTATCTCACTAGAAGCGGACATTCCTGACCGAACGCTTGCACCGCCTCATTTATTGTTTGCCGCAAAGTCAGTTCTGCTTGCTCAAAGTTGTTGCTCTCCAGATGCAATAGCGCCAGATTGTAAGAGAGGTCCACAAAAGTGAAACAGTCTTCACCCTGACACGTCTGCAACGAAGAGACAGCAATTTGCAGCACAGCTATAGCTTCGCCATACCGGCAGTGGGCACGCAAATCATTGGCTGAAGCAAGAGCACCAGCAGCATAGCTTTGCACAAACTCGGAAGGCTGCAGGCTTACTGCCGGAGCCGGCAATGCTGTTTTGCCTTGAACTCTGCGTATACGCGCAAGCTGGTCGTGCATGGCGACAATCTCTTTGTGGTCGGATCCGAGAAGATCTTCGAAGTAACGGAGCACGCGACTGAGAGTAAGCTCAGCTTCAACAAATCTGCCTTGCTCGAAGCGCAGCCGCGCAAGCTGATTGGTCCAGCTAGACAGCTCGCCATAAGCTGACCTTGTCTGGCGCTCAACCAACCCGAGAGCTCTCTTACAAACATCTTCAGCCGGAGCAAACTTCCTCTGCCGTTCAAGAACAGGCACAATGCGTGTCAGACAGTCAAGAACACTGTTGTCCTGTTGCTCTTTCTCGGCCAGAGATAGAGCCCGGAGCAGCTCCGCCTCAGCTTGCTCGAATGAGCCCAACTTGAAATGAACGGCAGCCAGGTTCTTGAGCAAAACTCCCAGGTGCGAGTAGTCAGGACTGTACTCGTCAGCCAGAGCTACTGCCTCCAGATGGAGAAGCAACGCCTCCTGATCTGACTGGCAGCACAGTCCAAGATTGTTGAGCAGGACTGACCCGAGCTTATCGCTGAGTGGTAATATGTCTCGCCCAAGAGCAAGCGCTCGCCGATAAAGTCTTTCAGCCTCCCTCCTGTCGCCACCCAGTCGGCATTGCTCGGCACAGCGGTGGAAGATGCCGAGAGCGCGAGCAGACAGCTGCCTGAAATCTTCGTTTTTCTGGAGATCTCTGGCAACACACGCACTCAGCCAGAGTGTTTCAGCACACTGATAATGATCAAACCCTAGCTGACGCTCCTGCTGCATAAGAACACAGGACAAAAGCTCCGCAGCACGCTTCATCTCATACTTGGACCGGTAATAGTCCGCCAGGATCAACATCGCTTGCCAGTACAGCAGCGAACTGCGATGGTGCGGAGGATCTGTCAACATGGGATGAGACCTCCCTTCAAATTGTGGGAGAGGATGGTCACACATGTAAATCCAGACAGCTCCCGGGCTGCCGGTTACTTGGTGATGCCAACAATAAATCCACAAAAAGCCGCGACCCAGATATGCCCTGTACAAACGGCGATGAGCCCAGCAATTGCCGCAGTGTTAGCCATAGCCACACCTCCTTTCTTTCTCCAACGCATTCATACTGTGTGAACACACGTGTTCACTTCTTGTAAAACCTGCAGCATGTCTGTTTTTGCAATCCGCCGCATTAGTTTTACTTTTCACCATGTATCTTTAGCCTGTTTGGGCTGGTGCTTTTTGCAACTCAGTAAGACAGCTCTCTATAAAGCCGCCTTGCCACAATGCACAGTCTGGCAAGAGATTCAACCTGCGACTTACCCCAGTCATGATCTTCAAAGAGCGGGAAGGCAAGATGTAATGGCAACGCCTGCTGATTCCCGCTCCCAAGCGCAGCCTCAAGACCTGCGTTCCAGCAAGACCGCACAGCCGCACTGTCTGAGCCAGCAACCTCCTTCTCAAACACGGACACAGCACAGGGTGCAAGCGCTGCCAGTGCAGACTCCATAGAAAGTCCTGCCTTTTGCGCTGAGCCCCTGACAGTGCCACTACCCAACTGCCGGCAAGAGAAGATGAGAAAACTGACCAGATCAGCAGCAAGCCGGTTGCGCTGCATCAGCGGCGTGGAGCTCAACAGCTGGACAATCTCATCTACCACTTGCTCACAGTCGAGTCCTATGATGTGCGTTTTGATCTGTTTATGATCCTGTTTGATCGCACTGCCCATCTTCATGGCGTCGAGCGAAAGAGGAGTGTAAGGGAGCAGCTTCAGCTGTGCTATCTGGTAGTGCGGAAGGTATGCTGCTGCCAGTCCGGAATTTTCTCTAGCGGCTTCTTCCCATCCCGGAGCACCGTCGGCTCGAGCAGCTGTTGTCTCTGTTATCAGGGACTTCTCAACCACCCAGCGTTCCAGACAAGAAGCCAGCTCAGCAAAAGCACTGTCAAACCGCAATTCCGACTCGACTGCCACCTTGAAGCTATCACTACAAAACTGCCTCTGAGCACAGTACTGGTTGAAAAAGTACCAGAGAAACTCTGCATCAAAGCCGTTAAAATGGCGGGCAAGAAAGCGCAACAGTGGCAGGTGTTGCCGATACTTTTCCTCTGTTGCGCACGGTAGCTGTTTGCTTATTGCTTTTTGCTGTTCAATCGACAGAATGCCGCTCGTGTTTACCTGCCACAACCGAGCAGCAAGCTCCTGGTAGAAAGTAGACATTACCTGCAAGGACGACTGCCTCTGAGCAAACAGGTTGCTTTTGATGCCAAGCCTGGTATAGAGATTGAGCCGGCGGGAGCGACAGGCAATAAGCTCTTGTTCAACCGCTTCAACTGAAATTGACTGCAACTGCCTGATTGACCTGTTTGCCAGCTGCCACTCAACGTCAGTGAGCATAACCTCCACCGGGAGAGCGAGCGCTGTTGCCACCCTGTAAGCACGACCGAGATCTGCTAACAACAAGATGGAGTCACCGACCGGTGAAAGTCCGTGACAGAGAAGTACGCGCTTTCTTGCCGCCAGCTGAGGAGCATTGCAGTTAGCAAAACTCACATCACAGCCAGGCAAACGCCATTTTCTCAGGCACTCGCTGATGCCGGCAGGCAGCTCCTGAGAAAATGCAAAACTCGTTCTCATATCACCTACGAAATAAAAGAGCGAGGACAACATTCTCTCGGGCAAGGCGGCAAAGAGAGCTTCCCGGCTGCCGGTAAGAGCAGTAGGACCGTTTTTCCGGCAGGAATGCATCAAGCGATCATACGGCGACAGGCTCAGCGCTTTGCACATACCAATCCTGTCCTTGCACTTCTCGCCCGCCTTGCTCATAGCCGCACTAGCATTATGGCTTGCCCAGCAGGCGAGCCAGTACCAGGAGATCATGCAATCACCTCCCAAAAAGTCTGGTGCAAACTACACAGGCATCAAGCTTCGATACTCAAGCTCAACCCGCTGCCAGCAGTTTGTTGCTTTTTTTGCTTAGAGTGAGCTATTTCTTCTATCCGTGTGTGAATGCCAAAAATCAATTTGTTAAATACATATTTGACCTAGCAAAGATGTTTGGCTGAAAGCAAATAAGCTTTTATAAAGAGATCGAAGTTAAATTCAAAAGCTCTCTCAGGAGGTTATTTGATAGCTATGCTAGCTGCAGAGCTCCATTTGCAGTGGGAAATCCACAGTGCCTCACAAAAGTTTTGAGCCTGTCAGCAGCTCTAATAATTCAGATTCAGCCTACCTGATAATTCACTTATTTCATCGAACAACAAAGCACAGTCTTCCTTTATGGAGTTTTTACTGTAGAACAAACAAACCTAGCGCATGCTCACGCAATGTTTGTTTTATTTGGAGATCAACCTGCCTTTTATTTAAGCTGCACTCACATTTCACTAACCACAAACTCCTCAGGTTCAAAAACACACAGCGAAACTCTTGCACAACAGATTCTCTCCGTTACAACGCCTTGAACAAGCGCGCATGTTGGACTGGGTTTGCGCCTGGGGATAGCTAGTGGTCAGTGGTGCAATCGAAACATGAATGGAGGTTGAAACATGGAAGGAATATTTGATCAAGTTTTCCACGGACTGACAACAGTACTGTCTCTGCCGATAATGTTCGTGATCATCGTTATTGCATTCATGATCATGTCAGGACAGAAGCCGGAGCACGCTATCAACTGGGGAGTCAGGTGCCTGTGCAGGATTGTTTCTGCCATCGTCAAGGCTGTCTTGGGGTTGCTCCGCTCCATCGCAAACGCCCTTCTTTCAGCTTGCCGAGCCCGGCGCTCCGGCAGGCACAGGGGCGGCAATTAAGCAGGTCACCGGACTTATACGCTAGCGCCTGGTCGGTATCTGCATCAGCAGAACTGAATAGCTGCAGACCTGCCAGATGGGTCAGCAAGTGCCTGAAAACATTTGCTGACCCATCTCAGTGCTACTGTTGGAAAATTTTGCTTATAGCAAATTTTAAAAACAACACAGTTGCTACTATGTATAGTATCGGCATTTCAAGGCGCTAAAAGAAGATCAAAGGCAGCAGTCTTCGGCTCAATCCGCTGCCAGGCTGCAACCAATCATCAAGGATTGGCTGCTCATCAAGCATGCACTATAATGCAGCCTGGAGGAAAGCTGGTGTTTATTCGCATAGTCTTGAGAGTTGCCCTTGTAGCTACGGCTTTATCTTTGTTTGTACCAAACGTCTCAGGCATAACCTTTCATGGTGACGCTGTCTCTGCAGTAGCAACCTCTGTAGTCTTCAACCTGCTGTTGCTGTCCCTCGAATGGGTACTTGGTATTGTGGTATTTGGCATTAACATAGGCACCCTCGGACTGGGCGTTTTGCTCACCAGCAGTCTCAAATTTGTCGCCAGTTTACTTTCACCATCGGTAGCACTATATGGAACAGCGTGGCTCCTGCCCAAGTTCTTACAAATTACACACTACTGGCCAAACGCAGTCGTGGCCGGCTTGGTAGTAGGCGGAGTGCTCTGGGTCACTATCCCTGCATCTAAAAAGCGAGGCTAGCCCCTCGGCTGCAGTAGCTTTCAAATCTTGAGAGTACTAATGCCGATCTGTTTAAGATTACAAGGAGGAAGCTCAAAGTGATCGAGCTTCCTCCTTATCTGCATTGCACTTTTGATAGTCAGCAGACCTCAATGCTCTTACCAGGCACCACTTCCGGTGGCAAAACGTGCGGTACCTTTAATTAGCACACGCTTGTAGCCATGATCTGTCAGGGCGCGCTTGATGCGTGAGTCCATCCACCAGTTAATGACTGGAAAGCCAGCAATCTCCTTTTGAAGCTGTGAGGTCAAAAACCCATCTACCCGACTACCCAAATCCTGCGTTGGAGTAGTGTCAGCAGCTTCTACCAGAACACAACCGGCAGCAATGAGCGGGTCAAGGTCGTGAGTTCGATCCAACGGGCAGTTCAGGTCACCACCAATAATGAGCGTCCTCTTCATGCGGTTCACAACCACTTTGGCATTTTCAATAGACTGCCTGACACGAATTGCCGAAGTCCAGATCTCACCGCCGCGCATTGACTTCAAATGCTTTCCCTCAATATCGAAGTTGAAATTGCTTGCAGTATCTTGCAGCGGAAGGAGAAAACCAGGGCGGAGATCCAGATTGCGCTTAACATTGGCGACAGCCCAGATGGTCTCCGGCTTGCCGGTCAGGCGCAAACGCGGGTGAACAAGAAAGCCGACAGCCTGACCGCGGCTGTTGGGTTTGCAGCAAAAGTGTCCATACCCGATCTCCCTGGCGACAACCGCAAGTCCTGGCGGATCCACTTCAACCATTATGATCAAATGAGCTGTGCGAAAGATTCTTGCCCAGGCGTCCAGGTAGAAGCTGGCTTTGGAAGCGTTCAGAAAGTCGCAGTTCTGAATGCCGAGCACCAGCTGGTCATCGTAACCAACCTCTGCTGCGCCAGCTTTTGAAAGCATTTCAGCAACCACCTGATCCATGAGCGCTGGACTTGGTAGCGGCGAGTGACCGCTACCTTTTTTCTCAGCCGGCTCACCACCCGGAGCGTAACCTAGCTCGAGCAGCTCCTTTAATAGCCGGAATGAAATTTTGATATAGCAATCTCTGCCTCTGCTGTTCTTCCGCTCCAGCCGGGCGACAAGCTGCAACAGCTGCGGACTCAGCATCTGGACATGCTCAGGCAACTCCGAGCGATGGCAATCAAGCAGCGCATGAAGTACTGCGGCAGGCACATTCACATACGCATGTAACGGACGAACAGAATAGTCTGGCTGCACAGTGCAAAAGTCAGTAACATAGCCGTTTACATCAACCCTGATTTTGTCCCGGTCCGGGTAGTTTTTCACTGCCATGGTATGCAAGTACCACAGACAGAGTGTCTGTGGATCGACGCATTGCAACGCCGGGTGGTTGCAGTCGAATGGAAGCGATTGGCCAACTATCGCAGGCAGCTCTTCTGCAGGTTTACTTCTTTTCTTGAACTTAGCCATACGAACCCCCTTTTGGTTCTGGCAAAACTTGCGCCATGTCAAACACCGGCATTAATGCCGGTGTTTGACATGCACGCACGCTCAATCCAAGGATTGAGTTGAATTGCTCGAATGGAACTATGAGGTTATTGAATACGCTTTAGATAAACAAAATTTTTGGAGGCAGATGCAGCGTTAACGTACAACTTTACTCTTGACCAACACAATGGGAGAGTGGCTGCGGTTGTGTCTAACAAGATGCCTGGTAGTGACAGATTGCATCAGCCTTGTTGGCAGCAACCATCGGGACACTTGCCTCTGACATACACACAATTGAAAGGAACCGACTACTCAACACTTAGCCAACTATGGGGGATGTCCAGGGCGTCGTTGATCTTTTGTGACATGCCCTGACCACCCCCATCTTAGCAAGTGCAAAAAGCGAC
>CAILLX010000215.1 GCA_903835185.1 uncultured bacterium
GCCCGGTTTCGGAAATGCACCACCGGTGGGGCTTTCCAATTTTCGATTTAGTGTCTACGTAGACAACGGTTAATGTGAACATTTGCCAACTGGTGATGGTTCTAGCGATTTAAGCCGGTTGCAAGGAAGGAACCTCCGTTGAGATGTCAGCTACTGATAGCACCAGGGGCGGTGCATGCAGACTAAACCACTGTAATGCACTACGTTACAGTGGTTTGTTTGCGACAAATTTGCCGGAGGTCAGACCAACAAAGCAGTTGCAGGTATGCTTGCTTGCTCTGGCAACTCAAGCTTCAGTTGATATTCAAATGGCGGCTCAAAGCAGTGAATGCAGCGTGCTTCATATTGAGAATCGCCGACAAGTATCTGCTCGCTAGATTGGACAACTCTCTGGGTGCGGCAGGCAAAATCAGATCCACACTTGCGGCAGACAGCCAGAAGTTTATCAACACGATCTGCAAGCGCCAGCAGGTAAGGTACCGGACCAAACGGCTTGCCACGATAGTCAAGATCGAGCCCTGAAGCTATCACTTTCTTCTTTTGCTTGAGCAAAGCTTGGACTACGTCTATTACATCGTCATCAAAGAACTGGCATTCATCTATTCCGATTACCACAGACTGTGAGGAATAGCGGAGCATATCACGTGCCGATTCAACAACTATTGCTTGAGAAGCCAGACCGTTGCGTGACTCGACATGATTTGGTTTGGAGCGAGTATCTGTGGCTGGACGGCAGATGATAGTAGGAAGATAAGCGAGTCTGGCCCGTTCAATTCGGCGAATTAACTCGCTTGATTTCCCGGCGCTCATGCAGCCGATAATCATTTCAAAGCGATATCCGTTCAGCATATACACACCTGCGTCCTGAGTCGTCAATTATGTCCATAACGCCAGCTGGCGGTCATCTCATTCACTGCACGACCGGTAGCTGCAAATCTCATGTCTAATGGTAAGGACAGATGGAGCCGTCGTTTGATCTTATTATATTCATATTTCTTCACATAACTTGCGTGTAAGAAATGGCAAAAGCAACGCTTCATGTGGGAAGCTGCCCGCTGCCACTACCTGTAGTACTGTCCCAGGAGCCAGGTTGGCACAGATCTAGACAGCTGAGAATCTTGTCCAATTCGGTGCCTGGTATCAATTGCTGTTCTATGATGAGGTTGCGGAGGGATTTTCCCGTGGTACGAGCCTCTTCGTCAAGCTCTTGCGCGCGGGCAACTCCCAGATGTGCTGCCAGCGCCAGCAAAGGGGACTCTGTCAGCTCAAGCAGCTCCTTGCAGCGGGAGGAACTAGCTGTTATGCCTGCTACACAGTGACGATTAAATGGGCTGAGAGCTTGTTTTAGAAGAGTTATCGATTGCAGTATGTTGTGGCTAATAAGCGGTGTCATGATGTTGGCATCGAGCTGTCCGGCTTGAGCGGCAAGCATGACTGCAGTATCGTTGCCTATGACTTGATAAGCGACCATGGTTACACATTCCGGCAGCGCTGGTGGAGCAGTGGCAGGCACCATACCTGGTGCCAGAAGGTGTGGCTGCACGAAAATTGCAGGCAAGGAGATTTCGGCTATTCCTGTATGTGGTCCTGATGAAAGCAAGCGCAAATCACCGCTTATTCTGGCAAGTTCCACAGCCAGCTCTCGCATGGAGGAGGAGAAAGAAAGAAAGTCTGCTGCCGACTGGCTTAGCCTAAAGAAGTCATCGCCATTGCGCAGATGCAGTCCAGTGAAATGCGACAAACGCTCAATCATCTTGCTGACATAAACTGGATCAGCAGCAATACCGCTTCCTGCCGGACCGGCACCAATATTGAGCTCCTGGAGACCATGACTGGCATCGGCAAGCCGCCGGCAGCAGTGCTCTATTGCTGAACCGTATGCGTTGAATTCCTGCCCTAATGTTATAGGAACCGAATCTCGTAGCCCAGGACGGGCGATCTTGACAATGCGATTGAATTCGAGAGCCTTGCGCCTTAACAGACGTTCTAAATCAAGAAGTACATGCTCCAGCTCCTTGTGCTCGGTAAGGATGGCGATGCGCATGGCGCTCTGGAAAACATCTCCGGCTGCTTGCAACATGTTGACGTGATCATTTGGGTGCACGAGCGTGTATTTCCCCACTTGCCCACCTAAGATTTCTGCTGCTCGATTAGCCAGGACTTCATTGACATTGACGTTGTATGCCCAACCGCAGCCGGCTTGAAAAGGATCGACAATGAACTCGTCACGCCACTGACCGTTCAATACCTCGTCAGCAGATTGAACGATACCTTTGGACACTTCGCTGTTGAGACGACCGTCTTCAGCATTCACCAGAGCAGCAACTTTTTTTATGACAACAGCGGCATCAATGAGCTGAGGGTGCGGTTTTAGAGCACTGGGAGCAAAGCTTTCCTGGACGCGCATAGTCTGGATGCCCCAGTAAGCAGACGCTGGTATCTGCATCTCACCAAGCTGATCTTTCTCTGTGCGGAAGTCGGATTTCTTATTCACCAGGCACCATAGAACGGCTCCAAAACTGCCAGAAAGGAAACATAAGCCAAGGCTCATGAAAGTTCTAAAGCGGGTATAACATACTTTGAGCTAAGAATACCGCGAGCTGCAGAAGCCTGTGCAGATCGTGCATTTAAAACAAATCTCAAAGTTGTTCCAATCTATGGTGAGATCTGGTTCTGATAGAGCGCTTCTTGCGGCACTGACTGATGTGTGTAAGCAGATATGCCAGCAAAGGATGCTTGACCTGTTCCAAGCCGCACTGCCAGATTCCATGGCTCGGGAGTCAGATCGAGTATGCGGCCCTCAACTTTCCCGTCTATATTAGGAGAGAGAGTCTTGTTGCGAATATATTCTCCAGTAAGTTGTACGCGCGAGAGCTTGACCGGCTTTCCGCCCATTGATTTAAGAGTCTTGTTAAAGCCTTGTTCATCGCCGAAGATGCCTTGCGTGTACCATTTTTCTGCTTCATGGTAGCGAGTGAGGACATTGTAGGTCTGATTCTCTGTTATCGGCTCGAAAGAGGCGTTTGCTGCTTTGAACATCACATCGCTTACACGTCCTGTTCCTTCCTGATATGGCATACGGGGCTTTCTGGATAGATCAAATGCATATTTCAAGTCGCTGACCTGGAGGAAGTTGCCAGCTTGACTCGATTCTTTGCTTGCTGTAGTGACACCGAGCAACTTCTGGAGCTGTTGAAAGAAGTTGCCTCTTGTGGCACCTGGTGCGGAGAGGTCGCTAACTCCAAATTCAAGTGCGTCAGTCAGCTGTCTGCCTGTCATGGGCAAAATCAGCATCTCTTTTCCTTCCTGGAGACGATTGCCAGCGTTGATGAAGACATTGGAGAGGACAAACTTGTCTATTGGCTCATATGGCGATATACCGGCCCGGATGCTGCCGCTGTGAGTTAAAACTAAGTCAAATGCATCTGTTCCCAGGTGCTTTCTTGCACCCCAACTGATAGCGTCGGAGACCAGATTGCCCAGGGGAGTTTCGCGGCGGCGAATGTCAGAGAGACTGTAAGGGGCGACGGCTTCTGAATTGTACTGCTCAAGCCGCATTTTATTGAGTGCGCCAATCTGAGAAGAGATGAACTCTTCAATGCTGCGGTCGGCAGGAACCTCTCTAGTGATTGCATGCAAGCGTCCAGTCGTGCGTACTCTGTCGGCTGCTCCACTTGCTGTCATACACAAATTGAGCTCTCCGAGCCAGCGTCCGTTAGAGCCGGCTTGTACAATCGGTACCTCCCAACCAGAATGAGTGCTGGCTGGGCGATAAAAAGGATTGATCCGTTGCCAGAATGACATAGTGTCTGATCCCTGGCGCACCCAGCGTGGTACCGGCTCTATGCTGTGCGAGTGACCACCAATGATGGCTGTTATGCCTTTTACTCTCTTAGCCAGAGTTATATCCTGAGCAAGTCCCTGGTGTGAAAGGACAAGAATTTTATTAATTCCCTGATTATGCAGCTGGCTGATGTACCTTTCTGCTGCTGCAATCGGGTCCTGATACTTAATCTCGCCTCTAGCACCTTCTTCAGTTACAAGTCCGATGATACCGACTCTGTCAGTCCGTCCGGACTGGCTGATCTCAATAGTGGTGTACGGTTTGACTAGCTTGGCATACTCAGGATAGTGAGTGAGATCCAGATTGGCAGCCAGCAGGTTTACATCTGGATGGTCGGACATAACCTGTTGCATGACGCCCTGGTATCTTTCAACAGCAGCGCCGCCTCCGGCAACGTCATAAGGGTGGTTGCCAGGAACACGTATATTATCGCCGGCACGTGCCATCGCCTCATTTTCAACATAGCCACCCGAGGTGTGGGCAAAAGCAGCGTTGCCGGATTCAAGATCGCCGGCGTTGAGTGTCTGGCAAGAGTGCCCTGTTAATTCTGATTTGGACCGCAGCTCCTTGAGTTTTGTGACCAGTCGAGACAATGAATGTGGTCCGACCAGCTCGCTGTGATGGTCGTTGAAATGGAAAAGATCCAGAATAAAGGATTTGCTATGGCCTGTTGCCTTGGCGTAACCAGTGCGCAGAAGTTGACGTGAGTTTAAGACAGCAGTGCCGCCAGCAGCCAGTCCGGCGCTTAAGGTCATACCGACAACTGTGTCGCCGAGCACATCCCACTGTGTCTTGCCCAGTCCGGCTAAGGGATGATTCGTTATCTCATCCCAGTTGGAGTGAAGACGGTGTGGAACGCTCCAGACGAAAGTTCCGGCAGCCCCACCGGCCATTCCGCGGACCAGAGTGAGTTTTAGTTTGGGCAGGAGAGATTGAGCTACAACCTTCTCGCCTGTCATCAGAGCTAATGACTCGGGGACTCTCACCTGAAGGGCTCTTCGTCCTATGTAAGAGAGTCCTCTTTTTAATACTGCTGCTTCAGCCACACTGCCGGCTACTCCGGAAAGTCCATCCACAGTTCCCCAGGCAAGATCGGCGCTCGACATATCTCTATCTTCAGGTTTAAGGAGAAGATGCTCTAATCCTGACTTGACTGTGTATTTGACTATGCCGCCGATGCCTGCTGCCAGACCAAGAGAACCGGCCAGACCTAAAGAACGCAGCTTGGCGCCGCCTACACCCCAAGCTATTGCTCCTGCAATGCCTGCGGTAGCAGTGCCGGCAAATTCACAGACTCCCCGGAGAATCTCAGTGCGCCTTTCTGGCTTGCGCCGTATTGGCTGGTCTTTATGAACTTCTTGAGAAAGAGTGTGCGATGAGTCGTAGCCTGGACCGCTCGTCAGGCTTGGATGATCTGGTTTTGCTGAGCTCCTGCTTTCTTGCAGGTGACCTTCTGGCACCATATGGCTCCTGGCGAAGGGTCTCTTTCTGCTGCCTTGCTAGTGCATTCGCCTAGCTTATGGCTGCAATAGATAGATTAGATAAATTTGAACAATAGGAGAGGCAGGTAATTACGTATAGATGTTCGTAGTTTCCCCCTTCTGATTATGGTCGGACACTTCTGCTAAAGTGAGCAACGGTGGGAAGCTGTGATCATCAGGTGAGAACCACAAAATGACAGGAGATGACAGAGTTGCACTCATTGAGTTGCTGCCTGCGTCATGCGCATGCTGCCGCCGACGCTTGTGCTTGCGCCAGCAAGTAATTAATCTTGCCATTGGTGACAGCGACGAGATGCAATGCCTGGCTTGCCTTGGGGACAGTTCGGAACGTTCTTCCTGGCAGGTATTAAAAGAGATGAAAACTTATGTGCTGAGCAGGGAGTGCTTTTCCCGGCAATGGGGGCGCTACACCAGTGCAAATCATTGCCCAAACCCTGGGGACTGTTTTCCGGAGCAGTGTTTTTCTTGAGAGGACAGATAATGGGAAGCACCTGCGATTTTGAGCTTGACCTGCGCGGAGTTGTCTGTCCGCTAAATTTTGTCCGGACAAAGCTTTTCTTAGACAAGATGACCGCCGGGCAGACAGTCAGTATTCTGCTCGACGGGGGTGAGGCTGTTGAATCTGTCTCAGCTAGTATTACTGCTGAAGGGCACGAGATTACTGGCTGCTGCCCTGAAGAATCTGGGCACTACTGTGTGAGTATTCGTAAAGTATTAGAGGCGACCTGACAATGGGAGAAGCGGGTCCATCTGTGTTTCTCCGCTTGGCGCGAACAGAGACCTTCTGGGCAACGTTTCAACAGAGGCGCTCGCGTGGCGTTGCTGACAGACTGTTAATAAAATGAGAGCTCTCCTGTTGACAAAAGGTAAGCTGACATTGGAGTATACGCAACGCGGTGTTTGACCCTTATGAAGATTGGAGTCCCGGGTCTTGTTGCTGGATTGGCTGAAGCCGTTGATTGGGGCTGCAGGAGGCATCGTTAAAGTCAGTGCTCTTGCCGCCATCTGCCTGGGAGTGGCGATCCCGGGGAGTTGCTATGCCCAGCCAGCAGCTGTCCCAGCTGGTGCCACGCAGACTGACGCAGGTCAGCAGCTGCAAGCTGCCCGCAGTCAGGTCAGGGAGAACCCTTCTAGCGCTAAAGCTCATTGTGCCCTGGCTGAGCTGCTGAAAAAGTCAGCTCGGCAAAGAGAAGCAGCACAGGAGTATCTGCAGGCTAGCGAACTCGAGCCTACGCTTTATATTGCTTACCATCAGCTATCGACTCTTGATGCCGACCCGACACAGCTGGATGAAGCTATTAGCAGATTGAACACTCTTAAAGATGACAGACCTAAGGACCTTATCTTAAGAGTGGCCCTTTCAGAGCTGTTGGAGAAGCGCGGGCGGTTTTATCAAGGGGCCCGAGTTCTGGTCGATCTTGTCTACCAGAATGCTGTCCCGGACAATTATCTGCCTAAGGTAAATGCTCGCATACATTACCTGCTTGTAAAATCGCGTGACAGTCAGGAGACAGACAAAGGTCCGGGCTCAAGCGAAGAAGAGCTGGATACTCTGCCGCCGCCTTTACCGGAGGCGACTTTGCATAGTGATATGGCAGCCTCCCGTCTGAAGGAGTCACGTGTTATGCGTGGTGTCGGTCATGCACCTCTTCTGCCGTGAAGATAGTCATAAGCCGGGAAAGTCCGGTACCTATTCGTGATCAGCTAATTGAGCAGATAGGGCTGCAGATTGCTGCCGGGCTGCTGCACAGTGAGGAAAAGCTTCCTAGCATAAGAGCTTTAGCGCAGCGGCTGGGGATTCATTACAACACAGTAAGCTCAGCATACAGCCAGCTTGCTGACGTTGGTCTGCTTGATATCAGGCAGGGCAGTGGTGCCAAAGTAGCAAGCAAAGTAAGAAAACGTGAGATTGATCTAGAAGTAGCCAACCTGGATAACCTCCTGCGCGATTTCCTGGCAGCAGCAGCCGAGCATGGCTTTGACAGGAAGGAGCTTAAAGTCAGGATAAACAAGGTGCTCGCAGTTAAACCTGTTGTGCGGGTACTTGTTGTGGACAGAAATCCGGATTTTCACAAGCTGCTAACTGCAGAGCTGCAACCACACTTTGCCATTCCGGTAGAGACTGTTACTGCCGAAGAGCTTAAGGACAAAGAGTTGTTGATTCAAGACTCTTTAATAGTTACGAGCCTTTATCATTTAGTGTCTTTACAGCGACTAGATATTGATCCCACCAGGCTGGTGGTATGCCATGTGGATCCGGCCCGCTCAGAGATGGAATTGGTAGGCGGGCTGCGCAGCGGGTCTCTGGTGCTTCTTGTATCAGTCAGTCCCACTTTGTTGAAAATGGCTACCAATATGGTGGCTGCTTTGCGTGGCGAAGAAATTGCTGTCCGCGCACTGACTCCTGAGGATGAGAGAGAACTTGGCTATACTCTGCAGTTTGCTGATGCTGTAATCTGCGATCAGCCAAGCTGTGAAACTGTCTCTAAATTGCGTTGCAACGCTCCTGACAGGGTTTTCAGTCTTTACTCTCAGTCAACTATTGCGCTGGTAGCAGATCGTCTCACCAAGTGGGGCTAAAGTCATGTCAATGGCGTCAGGGAGTGTAAGCTATATCCAATCCATTTCCTCATTGGAGCTGTGATGGAGCATGAAGGCAAAGTAAGCGCAACAGTCAACTTTACTTAAGGACTTATGCGGTTGCGATCGCGGGGGAAAAGGGACGCGAGTTTAATGTTGGGCAGTCCCAGCAGCTGTTTTGTCAGGCGTTCCAACCCGATAGCCAGTCCACCGTGTGGAGGCATGCCATAACGGAAGCACTGGAGATAGTCTGCGAAAGATTCCGCTGCCAGACCGCTGCCTTCTATGCTGGCTATCAGCTGTGGACACTCATGTATGCGTTGTCCGCCTGTCGTTATTTCAGAACCTCTGAAAAGGAGGTCGAAACTGCGACTCAAAGGTGTGCCTTCGAGCGGCATGGCATAAAAAGGACGGACAGCAAGCGGATACTGAGTGACATAAACCAGTTCAGATCTTTGAGTCTGTCCGAAGTATTGACATAACAATCTTTCTCCTTCAGGGTCGAGGTCTTCCACCGCTTCTAGAGTGATCGGCTCTCCTGCGGTTGACACA
The DNA here is from genome assembly GCA_903835185.1 of uncultured bacterium. Lineage (GTDB taxonomy): Bacteria > Cyanobacteriota > Vampirovibrionia > Obscuribacterales > Obscuribacteraceae > CAILLX01. The sequence continues at coordinate 8,479 of CAILLX010000215.1, forward strand.
GGCTTCCAGCCAAGGCGGCTGGTGAGCAATTGTGCAGCCTCTTGCAAGGTGATCTGCGGTATGTTGGCAATCTCTGGAACTATAGAATTGTGTGCAGCTAGCTCAGCGGAGCATACTTCTTTTAAGCGTTGAAACATATGCTTGAGCAGCTTTATTTGCATCGATATTACATCTTGTTCGTTTTTGATAAAGCCCATCTCGAAGTCCATGCTTACATATTCATTGAGATGTCGAGACGTGTCATGTTGTTCTGCCCGATAAACCGGTCCAATCTCATAGACACGCTCGAAGACACCTACCATAATCTGTTTGTAAAACTGTGGACTTTGAGCAAGATAAGCTGTTCTCCCAAAATAGTCGACGTTAAATAGTTGAGCACCACCTTCAGTGCCAGTTGAGACTATCTTGGGTGAATGAATCTCCACGAAGCTCTCTGCATTGAGAAATTCGCGAAATGCAGAACACAACACTGCTTCTATCTTGAATATGGATCTTACTTTCTCTGCACGGAGCGTGAGCGGCCGGTAATCGAGCATGCTGGCAAGAGTCAATGTCTCCATTTTCTTGTCTTTGTAAATCTCTACAGGTAGTGGTGCAGTTGGCGTGCAGAGCAGCTCCAGTTTGCTCAGGCTCAATTCGACGGAACCAGGCAATCTTGGGTTCTCAACAAGATGTCCGCTCACAGAAATAGCTGTTTCGGGCGAAAGCGTGGCGACCAGCTGGAGAAGATTCGCATCTTCAACAACAATCTGTATGGTTCCACTGCGATCCCGCAACACAATAAAGGAGAGATTACCCAGATGTCGCAAGGCATGGACGTGACCGCTCAATTTGACGTGACTGCCTGTATACCTGGCTGCCTGGCTGGTTCGGATCTCTGTTGATTCCATACTTTAATCTCCAAAAAAGAAAACCGCAAGATTTCTTACTCTTGCGGTCTGAATGCTGATTCTTCGGTGAACTCAGATGTGACTGTCAGCCTGCCGCAAAAATGCTGGATTATCATCATCTCTGTCAAAGCAGCTTGAACCTGCCGTTGCGCTGGCAATGGCAGAGAAGGAGCGTATAGATATGATGTTGATCGTTAGCATATTGCAACCACAGTTGATTGAGCGATTGTAGCTGTGGTTTTTTGAGCTGTCAATGACCGACAATAGTTGGCACTCTCTTCAGGTGTGGTGTCAAATTATGATCAGATCAAAACATTTGCCTGAATGCTAATCTGTGGCTGTCAAGCTATGCTAAAATCGAAGAAACGCGGGTGTAGTTCAATGGTAGAACGGTAGCCTTCCAAGCTGCACACGCGGGTTCGATTCCCGCTACCCGCTCCATTTAACTAGAATAGTCGTCAAGTAGCAAGGAGGCGTTTTGCTCTCTCTTGAGAATAAGGCCATCTGTGTAAGTGACGTCCTGGCGGCGCAAAAGCGTCTGGCTGGACATGCGTTGGAGACGCCTATGGTGTCCAGCCGCTGGCTTTCAGCAGCTATTGGCGCTGAGGTGCTTCTCAAGCTGGAGAATTTGCAAATTGGTGGCTCTTTCAAGTTTAGAGGCGCACTTAATTGCCTCTCCTGGGCTCGAGAGAACGATATTGAAAAAATCTGGACAGCCTCAGCAGGCAATCATGGTCTTGGTGTAGCAGAAGCTGCTCTCATAACCGGATCTGAAGTGACCATATGCATCCCCACATCAGCCTCACAGTTAAAGCGCGACAGACTTCAAAGTTACAATGTCGGTTTGATTCAACATGGCAACGATTGCGAGGCGTGTGAAGGATATGCGCGTCGACTTGCTAAGGAAAAGAAGGCATTTTATCTTTCGCCGTATAACAATCCGCAGGTGATAGCTGGGCAAGGAACTGTGGCGCTCGAAATGCTCAAGTCCAGACCTGACCTCACAGTGCTGGTTGCTGCAGTTGGTGGTGGCGGTTTAATTGGTGGTATCGGGCTGGTGGCAAAAGCAATTAATCCTAAGATACGCGTTGTGGGAGCTGTGGCTGCAAATTCACCTGTCATGATGGAATCTGTAAAGTCCAGGCGCATTGCACCTGTCTTTGTCGACAAGACAATTGCTGATGGTATTGCCGGCAACATAGAACCAGATTCTATAACATTCCCGCTTGTTCAGGAGGTTGTCGATGAATGGGTCGCCATTGAAGAGCAGGACATCGCCTCCACCATCTTCCACTTTCTCGACAATGAAGGGATGGTAATTGAAGGGGCAGCAGCAGTGGCTGTTGCTGCTCTAACAGCAGCTGATTTGCCTGTGTCGCCGCAAGACAAAGTGGGTGTAGTTATCTGTGGTGGCAACATAGCACGCCAAACCTGGCACGACATCTGCCTGAACCACATGCGTTGCTGAATGCGAACATCTAAGTGTCTACATTTTGATAGGAGTCTAATCCATGATTATGAGTCAAAAGTTGGCTGAGACTCTTTTCAAGATTGGCATACTCAACTTCCTGGTCTTTGTTGTCTTGGCGTTAGCTATTGGTGGTGATGCACTGAATGGACACGAGGCAAATGGGCACTACTATCTTGCGAATCACGGAGAACTTACTGAAGTATGCCAATTCGTGTTTATTTACAGCCAGGTGCATGCAATGTCATTGTTCATCACGCACCCGCTAGCAATGATCGGTGGATTCATGCTCTGGTATTACCGCATACCTTGATCGAGCTATGTTTAACTTTGGGCTCAAATCTCGCTTCATCACTGGAGACAATCCATTTAGTGGGGTTAGTCTGAACAGGGAGGCGGAACGTGATCGAGTTCTGACCGATGACGAGGTGGGAAGATTACTGGGTGCCCTCGACAGCATCCCGGCTATTCATTCAGATTTGCGCACGTTGCGGGACTGGGTTCTTCTGTCCTTGATGACTGGAGCGAGGAAAGCGAACATCCTCAGTATGCGCTGGGATGATGTAGATCCAGAGACAGGCGCTTGGACCATCTCAGCCGAGCAGATGAAGGGTGGGAAGACACAAGCTATCCCGCTCGGTGAACTGGAGTTGACTGTACTGTACCAACGGCGACAACTACTTAAGGACGCCGGCATAGTCTCGCCGTGGATATTTCCCGGTACGGGGGAAAGCGGCCATATTATCGATCCGGGCAACGCTTGGGAAAGCTTGCGCAAGCAGCTTGGCATGTCCGACCTGTGGATTCATGACCTCCGGCGCTCGCTGGCATCTGCAATGGCAAACACTGGTGCAAATGTTGCGGTAGTCCAGGGAGCCTTGGCTCATGCAGTATTGCAAGCGAAAGACGACATTGTGTCGCCTTTCGCTTGCTTCCCAAGGCATTAGGACCGTACTTGTTATCTGTAACGCAACACAGTACACTGACGATATGATAAAGAGTTTCCGGCACCGAGGCTTAAAGCGCCTTTATATCAATGAAGATGCAAGACTGCTTAATCCTAGCCAGGTTAAGCGTATAGAGCTGCTGCTAGACCTCTTGGATGCGGCTGAACAGATTGAGTCTTTGACTGTTAGAGGCGCATATCTGCACGAGCTCAAGGGAGAGAGAAAGGGTACATGGAGTCTGCGAGTGTCAGGCAACTGGCGACTTACCTTCCGCTTTCAATCAGGCGACGCCTATGATTTAGATTTGGAGGATTACCACTGATGCAATCACTGAGAAATAAGAATCGTAGACCAACACATCCAGGCGAGATGCTGAAAGAGATGGTATTGCCTGACCTGGGTATCACCCAGACAGAGTTTGCCAAGCGGCTCAAGGTGTCACGGCAGACAGTCTCTGAACTTATGCGCGAACGCCGACCGTTGACACCGGATATGGCTATCCGCTTGTCCCGCCTGGTGGGTGGCACTCCTGGCGGCTGGCTCAGGATGCAGCAGGCAGTGGACCTCTGGGAAGTTGAGCACAGTGATACTAAGAAGTACACCGGTATAAGGAAGATGCGAACACCACAAGAGCGCAAAGCCGGCTGAAAGCCTTGCCAGTCCTAGCTCGACGGAGCGAACGGTAGTTTCCTTCAACTACCTGGACTGGCATTTTTTCACTGAAGGAGCGCTTGAAGGCCATTAGGTGGTGCTCTGGAATATCGCGCCGGCGGAGCCTGCAAGGCTTATAGCTGGAACCGCTCTCCTTACATGGCTACCGGCTACTTCATTCAATTAGTCACAAGCAAGAAAGACGCTGGGATGACGTCCGGCTAAAAATGCGAAATCATTTCGTCATTTGCCGACCATGGGTAGAGGGGATCATAAACTTTTCGGGTGACCCTGACGGACCAACGCCTGGGTGAACTCTCCGCTTGCGCAGGTTTACAAGGTAAGGGACCGCCACTGATTCATCATGGATGGGTACCAGGGGTGGTGACATCTCTAGGGAAAATACTGTAAGGCATCAGATTAAGATAGCCACCGATATCGCGCCGGAAGTGCAAGAAGTAATCCAAGATACACCACTAGCGGATAGCAAGCCGGCTGCCTGCATGAGCCACGGTCTTACAGAGCCAGTTGCAACCAGTCCAAGGCTAGAAGCATTGATCATAATTGGATGTGACTGAGTCACCAAGGTTAACGACTCGAGGTGTTTTCTTCGGATGAGCTCAAAAACGATAGACAAACGATAGACAACAAAAAAGCCTCCGGTTGTCCATTCTCCGAAAGCCTCTATCAAATTGGTTGCGGGGGACAGATTTGAACTGTCGACCTTTGGGTTATGAGCCCAACGAGCTACCGGACTGCTCCACCCCGCGTCATTACCACTTTGAATGTTAACATAATTCGGCAGTCGAGCCATACATCCAGGTTAAATGTGGCTCAGAGCATTCTGTGTTGGCGCGCTGGTGAGAAGAAAATATGAAGGCAGTGTTACAGAGGGTATCTCAAGGGTCGGTTAAGGTCGATGGGCTTATAACTGGCCAGATTGGAACAGGGCTGGTTATCCTGCTCGGTGTAGAGCAAGGTGACAGCGAACAGGATGGCAGTTATCTGGCTCAGAAGGCTGCTGAATTGCGCATCTTCTCAGATGAAACAGGCAAGATGAACCTGTCAGTAAAGGATGTGAATGGTGGGGCTTTGGTTATATCGCAATTTACTCTGATGGCTGACTGGCGTAAAGGGCGGCGTCCCGGCTTTACGCGGGCAGCTCACCCGGTGGAAGGCGAGCGTCTTTACCATCATTTTGCCAGTGAGCTGAAAAAGCTCGACATTCCTGTTGAAATGGGGGTGTTTGGAGCACACATGGAGGTATCACTGGTTAATGACGGACCTGTGACTCTTCTGCTGGAGAATCAGTTTGGCAAAGGAGGCAGTGTGGAGTGATTTTAGAACGCAGGCGTTCCATGCCGGTGGTCCTGCTCAAGATCTGTCCTGCCTATCACCACCGGTGGTGTTACAGCCTTCTCCCGACGATTGAGAACAGTTCAGCAACGGCAGAGATTGGATTGTTGCTACATTAAGAGAATTTCAGTCCCGCTCTATTAGATAAGGTTCTCTAACAACAGAGTATCAGTTTGCAGCATTCACACGGCAGAGGGAAGGTCTTTGCCTGCTCACCTTAACCGTAAGGGCTTGACAGCTCCGGTTCGCTTGTTGTCTCATGGTTGAGGTCAGATCCTCAAGGCTGAAGATGTGTAATTGAGCAGCCAGCACCAGGTTCTTATGATGAAATTAGCAAAGTTTGAACAATCAGGATGGAGCGGGAATGTCAGTGCAAGCAAGATTTGTAATGCGGCACTGTCGCTGGTTGTAGTAGCAACGACATTTGGTGTTGGTGGCTTGCGAGCGTCTGCTCAGCTGCAGCCGGATACCGCCGACCTGAAACCGGCTCCTGAATCTGCAACAGCAAAGGTAGGGAACAGTTCCAGTGCTAAGCGGCAGTCAGAGCATCAGCCTGGCAAGGCACAATCCGAATCGCCCAGAGCAGATGAGAACAAGAAGGAAGAGGTGAGCTCGGCTCAAGAGGAGACAAAAGGGTCGCAAGGTGAATCTGCTGAATCCACGGGCTCGAAATTGCGATTCCCTGCAGAGCCGGCAACTGAGAGACGCCGTCCGTTTAGAGCCAGGTATATGGATTACACTCGCACAGACGATCTGATGCCTTCTGTGGCGCCACCGACGCCTGAAAGAGAAGCACCGTCCGAAAAAGCGAATCCATCATCTGATGGAGATGAGGAAGAATCTTTTCTTGAGAAATCTATGACGCAGCCCACTGGCGACGAAAGGCATTTAGACATTGACCCTGTACCTCACTATAAAAAAGCGCTGGGTCTGACTAAAGAGAAGCAATTCAAGGAAGCTATCGAAGAGTTAAATAAGGCCCTGGAGCGCAATCCTGGTTACCTGGAGGCTCGATATCAGGTGGCTCTGGTTCATCAGCTCATGGGTGAATCCAAAATTGCTGTCAAAGAATATAAGCGATATTTGCGGATCAAGCCGGAAGATATTCAGGGCCATATCAATCTAGGCACGCTGCTCAAAGCTAGTAATGATGCTCCCGGTGCTGAAGTCGAATATAGAAAGGCGATTGACCTTCACTTCTTCTGCTTTGTTGCTCATTATGATCTTGCCAACCTGCTTGTTGAGCAGAAGCGTCTTGAAGAAGCACAAAAAGAGTACAAAGTCTGTCTTAAGCTTAAGCCCAACAACGCTATGGTGCACAACAATCTTGGCGTAATCTATCAGCGGCGGAACTATCTGGAAGAAGCCGACGAGGAGTTTCGCAAAGCGCTGCGCTTAGATCCCAATAACAAGATGTTTCACACCAACGTGGCTCTCGTTAAGCAGCAGCTTAAGAATACAATGTAATCTGGCAGAGCTCTAAGCGACGGAACCTAGAGAGGCAACGGCGGCGAAGAGCCGTCGGTCGCCGAGCGTATTGTCGCGCGGAGGAGGCGACGGAGGAGCCGACGGAGCGCTTACTTAAAGTTGCACCCCAAGATCGTTAGTAAGCAATATCTCCAGCTCCTGCCCTGGTGTCAGGCTGATGTTGTCTCCTGAGCGGAAGAGGGCGACAGCTGAACCCCCAATCATTGTGGCAACTGCCGGTGCTCCAAGAGTGGCTATATTTGCCGCCATAAGTGCGCCTCGTGCTGCTCCTTTGGAGTTAAGTCCGGTCACGGAGCGCATGTCGTCACCTACTCTGCTGGCAAAGTTAGTGCCTGGATCAAGTTCGCCACGCGGGTTGGTAGTTCCTTTCTGAAATTCAAGAGCGGCATCGAGAGGAACAGTCTCACCGGTTGGTGTGACTATCTGTTCAAGGTGCAGTCCAATCTTACCCGCACGGCTTATTAACCGCGGCTTGCTTATTTCGGTTATCCGTCCTCGTACAAGGCTGCCACGCGGCAGAAGCAGGGTTTGCCCAAGATAAAGATCGTCACGCACATGCCCTTCGAATATGTCGCCAAGCTGACTAGTGCGGGCATCTAGCCCGTACTCTACAACCAGCCGCAGACGTGTCTCGACAGGAAGAGTTGTTGATTGTAAGCCTGCTTGCAGTGCCGAGCTGCTTGTAGTGCCTGTGGCGTTACCTTGTCGGTTGCCTGGAGCAAAATCAGGAACGTTCTTTGGTGTGAGCTGCTGTATTGGTGGGGCGGTTGCCGGGGTAGTGCCGGATGAGTTGCGTGGCAGGCGAGAGTCCCACTGAGCCCAGGCTGTGCTGCTGGGAAGTAGTAAACAAAAGGTGCCTGCAAGCGCTTTAAGAGTGATGCTGTTTTTCAAAATCAGTCTCCTGCCCAAAGTGAAACTGGGTCGTTGCCTTAATTATGCCTGTGCCAGATTATAGTGCAAGCGGAAGGCGGCTGTATTTATAAAATAACAATTCTGCTAAGTTGCCTGGCAATCAGGTGGTAAGTCCGGGGCACAGTTCTGCGCAGTGTCTGTCATAGAGATTGGCGGGCAGAGAAGACAAGGAGACAAGATATGTTGCCAACAGGACTTAGCGAAAGACAGGATGGATGCTCTGCACCTTTAGTAACAGGGGAAGGACAACTCAGTTGCGTTTACTCACTTTGCTATTGTGAAATGGAAGGAAGACCCTTTTCCTGGCTCTGATTCAATCCAGATCTTTCCTCCATGCTTCTCCACTATCCTCTTGCATATTGAAAGTCCAATTCCGCTTCCTGAGTATTTTTCTCGTGAATGCAGTCTCTGGAATATCACGAAGATGCGATCGGCAAATTTCATATCCATGCCAATGCCGTTATCATGAACGCAAAAATGGTGATCTTGTGCTTGATCCTGCCCTCCGTGTCTATAATCAGTGAGACAGGTCAAGAGGCGAAATCGGAGAAATATGAATGGTGACTAAAAGCGGTATTGCAGACGCTGGGTTGGCTGTGTCATTAATAGAGTCAGGTCATAGTGCAGTCAGTCATAAC
>CAILLX010000216.1 GCA_903835185.1 uncultured bacterium
ACGCGAAGGGCTCTAATGTTGGATGATTTTTTCATAGTTGATCCTCTTTAAAAGTGGCTTTGTTGTTGTAACCAAAACCTTACCAGGCTAGTCCTGGAGGGGATCAACTAAATTTTCAACTATGAACGGGACAAGCTCAGCAACCTGCAGCGCAATTGGCTCTTCGCTGCCGGTTGGCGCGCGATGAGTGTTACTCATGGTGCTTGAGCTCCTTTCTTGCTACACCGACTTAGAATCGGTGGCTGTTTCATGACTGTTGTTGCTAGCCAACGACAATCACTTCGCGGTGCCAAGCCAGGATCAATGTCGATATCTTTTGCAGTGGTGGCAAGTTGTATGTCCAGTAACAGCTTGTACAAATACGCATGGTGCTTGAATTAGCTTGAGATGTTTGTTGAACATGCCACCATGGGAATCTTTGCAAGTTGTTACTTTCCAAAAGATGATGCAACCCGGCACAACCTGAGGCGCTGCGCAGCGCTTCAGGACGGCCAGATTGCATCACTTGTGCTCCTTGGATTTGATCGCTTTGTTGGATGGGTGTTTTGATGCGATGTATCTGACGATACCCTGGGTCAAAGCGTCGGCAATCAGTTGCTGGTAATCGTCGGTAGCAAGTTTGGCGCACTTCTCCTTGTTGGACATGTAACCAACTTCAACCAGCACTGATGGCGCGTCGGCATAAACGCACACATACAGGTTGCGCTGATGGACGAAATTGGCCTTAACTCCCAGTACTGCTACAAGCATGTCAAACATGTGTCTAGCCAGAGCTCTACTGTGCCCAGTCCAGTAATATGTCTCGATGCCGTCGGTTGCCGGGTTCTTGCAAGAGTTGATATGGACGCTGACAAAGATAGTGGGTTTCACCAGGTTGCTTTTGTGAGTGCGCTCGGCAAGTTCTTTGTCAGAATCATCTTCGCGCGTGAGCACAACCTTAGCCCCAAGATCCTCCAGAGACTTCTTCAGCTTCAAGGTGATACCAAGTGTGAGATTGGCCTCTTGCACCTTGTTATTCACAGCACCAGGGTCACTGCCCCCGTGACCGGCATCAAGAACTATGACCTTGCCGGTAAGGCAATTTGGTGCGGCAGCAGCAGGAATTGTTTGTGCAGCAGATCCAGCTGGATTGGTAGGAGCTGCTGGCGCAGCGGATCCAGTTGGGTTCGAGGAAGGGGCAGATGGGGCTGCCGGAGCAGCAGATTCAGTTGGGTCTGGATAAGCTGCAGGTGCAGCAGGAGCGGTAGTTGCAGTAGAACCTGCCGGATTTAAGCAGGGGGCCGCCTGGCTGATTCCTTGAATTGGATCGAACAAAGATATTGCGACTAAGAGGGAGAGAACCATAAGTAGGGTTGTACGAACCGGAACTATGGCCGAGTTGTTGTTCATATGCAATCACTCCCTCACGGGCAGGACTGGGTGCAAGCTTTGCCTGCATCTGGTCCTCTTTTTGAGTGAGCACAAATGGTGTGTGCATGCGCTGAAGAGGCTTACATTTAAGGAGGCACAACACCGGTATATTTTCTTGTTTCTGTAAAACTGCCTGCTCAACCAAAGCTCATCGAGCTTACTGTCTGTGGTGATGATTGAGGCTGATCGACTGGCTTGGACGGTTATGAGTACCTGGCAGAGAGGGATATTGTAGGAATATTAAGAAACTATCAAGTCAAGGGAATGTAACTCAATTTAACTATGTGTTACTTAAGTCCTGAATTACTGCATGGCGAACTGCGGCGACACCGTCCTGCCAGGGCAACAACAGATTCTGACAACACTCCAGGCAGACAACTTGTTGCGCCAGCTGCGCCAGGGCTTCATAATTTTATCGCTGTTTGTCAGGGCGAAACGGTCGAAACTTTACCTTTCTTTCCGATCATAACTGTTCCAGCTGTGTGCCAAATCAGCTGACAGTAAACATTGTCTTTGCTTAATACTATAGCTTTGCCTTTGTCGTGTTCTGTAGGGTGGGATCATTCGCTTTTCTAGCTATCCTTCATTTTCAAGAATAAACAACTGTACTGATTTCAACTCAACCATTTTTGTGTCGCTTCAGGACAAGCCGTCTTCTAAGTGCGTCCAGCAGTCCAATTGGCGAAAGGGGTCTGAAATGAAACAGATGGAAGAAGAGGGTGCTCTTACGCAGTATGAGATACACACCAGGTATACATGGCGCTGGAAGCCGCTTATTTTTTCTGCGGCAACACCACAACAAGCTGCAGAAGCATACCTGAGCCTGATAGAGCAACGCCGACACAAGCTCTTGGGGCTGTTTGACCGGTCTCTACCTGGCACCCGGCTCTATGAGGCTGGCGCTCTTGCAGCAGTGATTTCGAATTCTGCTGAGAAACGAATGGTGGCAGGAATACTGGACAATCGTTTTCAGGAGCCGGTCAGCCCTGAGCTGCAAGCAGCAATGCGCTACTGCATCGGACTCTGTCACTATGCCAGCAGGCAGGAGCAGGAACAGCATCACTTCCATGATCGCACGCTCGAGGTGCATACGATCATGAGCACTCTTACTGACGAGAGGTTTGCTTTCCTCTGCCATGACGTGCAGGCATGCCTTGAGCAGGAGAAGCGCACTGATCTTGAGGTGGAACTGTGCTACTCCTTGTGGACCAAAGGGCTGAAAGACGATCGTCCGCTGCGCAAGCTTGTCGCCAGCTTGCCGCGCGTGCGAGAGTTTTACCAGCACCAACCTGCGCGCCGGGAGATGATCTACAAGATCACAACAGGGCTTCCTCCGCTTGGTCGGCTACAGCTAGCTGACGAAGTGGCAGCGCTGCAACCTCTTGTGCACCGGTTCTTGCCAGGCGTTAACTGCGACTGCTCAGCATCAATCATCATCATAGGGCGCAATCTTGGCTCTTTGGAGAGCGTCTCGGCCGAGCACAGGAGCGGCGTGACTATGTCCATGCCGATGCACGATCCAAGCGCGCACTGATTGGGCGACCTACAGCTTTGCTACCTGAGCGAAAGTGATGAACAGCCTGAACAGGGCTGGCACTTTGGGGATGTCCAGGGCGTCGTTGATCTTTTGTGACATGCCCTGACCACCCCCATCATAGCAAGTGCAAAAAGCGACCTCTTCTGGTCGCTTTTTGCACTTTTTGGCCTTTTTTTGCTTGCAAGCATCAACTGGTGGGGTTTTCAGGCGAATCAATGCAGAACATCTGTAAGAAGAGATGCTCTTGCACGTGTTTCCCTCAACAACACA
>CAILLX010000217.1 GCA_903835185.1 uncultured bacterium
ACCCGGTGCATACCTCACACCGAGTTTGGTATCATTTCACGACTGGGTGGTGAGAGAGCCTACCCGATTACGAGGCAGTGATCCTATACCTTAACTCTCTCGATCTTTGGCCCTAAGAACAGGGGCCACCCCTGGCAGACCAGGTTGTCCATGTCCAGGGACAGATAGAGCCTCAAGAGTCAGAGTCTGTGAAACAGTTCAAACCGATTGATGGATACCGCAAAGCTTCTTCCTGTAAATCGCGCTGGGAAGATATGAAAGGAACAGAACAGGTGCGCTTCTGTGAAAAGTGCAAGCTGCAAGTTTATAACTTTAGCAAAATGGAGCTGCCGGAAGCTGAGGCATTTATCTTTCAAAGGGAAGGGCGGAAAAATGCCACTCTCTATAAGAGGGATGATGGCAAGTTTTTGGCGAGCGACTGTCCGGTTGGGCGACGGCAACGACAGACAAGAATGGTGTTTGCTATAACATCGGCAGTAGCAGCATTAGCTTTGGTCGCTTTAATCCTAATTTTTCCACCGCCTGTGCCTAAACCTAGTGGCGAACCTGCTGGCAGCACTCATAAGGAGGCTCAGCTGTCTGGTACCAAGCTGCCGACAGGGTCAACGGTCACACAGACAGTTCCAGGCGGCGGTGTCATTGAGGTAATCTTACCTAGTAAGGTTAAGTCAGCGACACAAGGACAGCACCAAACTTACACAGGTATGTCTCAACCTACCGACCGGTCGGCTCTGGCTAGTCCGCTATCTGCACCAGGATATGCGCAGCATGCAACCACGGCTGCTCAAGACCAAAGCAGATCTGGACAACAGGGCAAAGTGAATAACCTGACTTCTCCGGCTTCTGCGGGAGGCAGCGCCCCGTTCCCAGGAGCAAGCAACGCGGCTAGCCCGCCGACACAACGACCTGAAACACTGTCACCGGATGGTGCCTCAAAGCAAAGATCGCTGCCGGTACAACCACAGACAACAAGCGATCAGCCACCAGGGCAGACTCACAGTGCAGGACAAACTGAAGAATTATGGGACAATGAACACAGGAATCAGGCACCTGTTGTCCAGTATCTTCGAAAGTCGAAATGAGATCCATAGAGTTGAGCGGATAAAGCAGGAGTAATAACTATGCAATTGATGGGCCATCGGCAGCGAGCTGGAGGACAGGCTATTGTGGAAGGGACAGCATTTATGATGTTCCTGGTGCCAATTCTTGTGGCTATCACACTACTCAACATATTCATAGTTACATATGGCTATAACCAGATGCTGCTTGGCCAAATTGCCGATGCTGCAGCCAGATCCGCTGCCAATGATATGTACTGGCTTGGCGCACCAAGACCAACTGACCTCGATGGTACCGCTCCTACAACCAGCGCCACCAATGATGCCGCTAGCGCCTGTACAAATATGGGAAGCCGACTTCACATTCCGGTGAGCGTTTCCAAGGTCGATTTTAGTGACACCAATTCAGTGGGTGTAACCGTTCAAATGACCCCTCCCGACACAATAGCCAGGTTTCTACCCGCGGCTTTCAAGATGCAAGCCACCGCCTTTGAGCCTTATATGATAGAAAGACCAGTAGCCCTGCTGGCACTGGGTCTGCTTGATTCAGGTGGGGCGAACGGCATACAGTTCAATATTCCTGTCTACGGTGCTTGCACCGGTGCTGGACCCGGTGGTGGCACACCTTTGGGAGGAACTTACAGTTATCCACTCCCAACTCCTGCCACTCGATTTATGGTCAATGATTTCTATTATTCCAGCTGTTTGTTGCAAAACCTGCGCTAATAGTGAAGGCTCGCGACAAGCTTCTGAGGAGGCAAGCATCAGCAGTTTTCTCCATCCAGATTCCAACAGAATTTGCTAGCAGGAGGTTCACTCCAGGTTGAACCCAGGGTTGTATCCAGGAGAGTTGGTGGCGATGCAAAAAGTTGCTAAATCGATTCTTGTCACGCTTGCGGCTGCAACAGCTTTGCAGGGGTGTTCCTGCGTGTCTCTGCAAAGCTATGATCGTCAGGTCGAGGAGTGGTCGCAGCATTTAAACAGTGGATATGCGGAGCTTCAAGAACAACATCTTTCGGCAGCTGAGAAAGAGTATGCCATTGCACGAGCACAAGCGGAAAGGTTTGGTGCTAGTAGTCCGCAGCTGGCAGCTACGCTCAAGGATATTGGCGACCTATGTGTAGCTGAGGAGAGGAATTCTGACGCTGTCCAGATGTATGATCGCTCGGCGAAGATCAACTTGCGTTTATGGCAAAAAGCAAAAGCCGGTGGCGAGGATCGAGTGATTGCTAGTCTGGAGGCGTTGACTGCTCAATCCAAATGTAACAAGCTGCTCGGTAGGTTGGAGCAGGAACAGGTCACAAATAAGATCATAGATGGACTTATCGAGCAGCTTCCCGGCGATCTGAAAATACTGGCTCTTGGTTTGAGCGAGAGGTCCAGGGGTATAGACGATAAAGTTGCTGAGCCCGCTCCTCTGGACATTGCTGGTATCACTGTTAGCGCCCGCGAGATTGTCCCGGACAAGGAAAAGACAGCTGCAGGACTCAAGGCTGCCGCCAACAGGAAGCCAGAATCGGAGAGGGAACAGGCGCAACGAGCTGTTGCCGAGGAGCGCTACAGTGATGCTGCTCAACTGTATGAGAAGATTTTGGCTCGAGATGAGAAGACTTTCGGATGTAACAGTTCTCAGCTGGAAGGCACCCTCTGGACCCTGAGCACTATATATACGAAGGCAAACAATGTCCCAAAGGCTGAGGAGGCGTACAAGCATCTCCTGGAGGTTCGCAGAAAAGCTTACGGAATGCTGCAGCCCCAGACTGCGCAAGTTTATGGTGGGCTGTATGCCTTGTATATGGCAGCCAGGGATTCCGCAACATCCCAACTGACAATAAGAGTCAATAAAAGCTGAACACGTCCGATCGGCGCTTGACATGCTAATGAGCAGATTCGCATTTGCTCAGACTATTGTTTTTTACCGAGAATCTGGTATTATATATTAC
>CAILLX010000218.1 GCA_903835185.1 uncultured bacterium
CGCCTCCTGCTTGTGGTTTTGCAATTTCAATCATGGGGCGAACTACCCTTTTTGTCATCTCCTTCTTTCAAATCTTTTCATTTGGACCATGCGGCAAGAGATCGTGACTCACTTGCGGCAATTCATCGTGGCTAGTCACACTATCTGTCACCACTATCCCGGCTATCTCAGATAATTGCGATCTCAACAGATCTGCCAGGCTCACGACACGTTCCTGTATCTCCTGGATGCCCCAGTGCAAGGCGTAACGGATGGCAACAGCCAACCCAATTTTGGTAGAAAAATTAGTCTCCCAATTCTCGAAGCGTCTGGCATCGTCCCGGACAGTGTATGTATCCCTCGAACTCCAGTCGGCAGCATGAATATCGAGGAATGGTGGTTCCAGAGACGCTAGTTTCTCTTTGCTTACGTACAGGAACCCGGTGCCTCTCGGTCCACGTAGATACTTTCGCCCAGTGGCAGAAAGGAAGTCACAGCCTATATCTTGCACGTCAATCGGCACTTGCCCGACAGATTGGCAGGCATCGAGCAAATAGGCAATGCCTTCTCTGCGTGCGACTTGACCAATCTCTTTGGCCGGATTGACGAGCCCACCACTTGATGGAACGTGAGTGATCGAGATTAGCTTCACGCGTTCATCGAGCATACTCTCGAGCGCCGCAACCGAGACCTGTCCAAACTGATCATTTGGAATCACATCAACCGAAACGCCCAACTGTTTTTGTACCTGCAGGTATGCAATGTAATTGCTGCTATATTCACAGCCAGCAGTTAGAATGCGGTCGCCCTTCTGGAACGGCAATGCATAGAACAACATGTCCCAGGCGCGCGTGGCATTTTCTACGACTGCGATCTCTTCAGGGTGGCAGTTGAGCAACTCAGAACCGGCTGAGTAAACATCTTCTATAGCCGCCCTCTCCTGATCGGCAGCTTCGTACCCGCCGATCCTTGCTTCGAGCTGCAAGTGAGTTATTACGGAGTCTAGCACCAGTTGCGGCATCAAAGCAGCTCCCGCATTATTGAAATGGATAGTCTCTTGCACACCAGGAGTGTCATTCCGTGCTTGGTCTAGATCAATGGACATAAATACTCCCCTATTCAGCTGTTCCAGTTTTAGTCTGTAAGGATAAGCTAAGTCGGAGCTGGTGGCTTGAGCAGCCGATCATGATGTTCTTAGATAATTGCATTTTGGGGGTGGTAAACGATATGGCGAAGTAAAAGCACTAATACCCCAAAAAAATAAAATGGTATGTTGGAAAGGCTGTGTATTCAGAGTAAACGCATGCAAACCATTGGTGAGATCGACCTGGTGCTGGCAGTTGGCGGTCAGTCTATTCGAAAGCAGTTGCATTCTGTCTTCCAGCTCGGACTGGCACTGCAGATTTCCTATCACTTTCATACTTCCGGAGCAGCACACTTACCCGGAGGCTGGAGCGCATCAGATAATAAAACATTGCCGGAGCCGCTTATACGATAGAATGAGATCAGATATCCTCCTTGTATCGTCAACAGGAGGTCAAGCAGATGCGTGAGTGCTGGCAAAACTCTATAGTACTTGTAGCGTTGGCTTTAGCTTTGTGGGGCGGCGTGTGTGCTCGCGTCTACTCATGTTCATTTTGCGCGATGGCTAGCTGCTGCGTGCAGGAAGCCGGCAGTTGCTCGATGGGCGAGGAGTGCAATCTTTGCAAGGCTGTTCCTTCCGCCGATCTTACTGTTCCGATTTGGATTAGGCAGTCCGAGCCGGTACAGTTGCCGGTTGTTTGCCTTGGGCACTTGCGACTGGCACTGGATAAGCAACACGGTGTGAAACAGCTTGTGTCTGGTTGCTCCCATGGTTCCTTGCAGCCAGCAAAGCTTTATCTGATTAACAGGTCACTTTTGATTTAGAGACATCTCTTGCACTGAACGGATTTGCACCTTCGAGCAAGGTGCAGTTTTATTTGCGCCAAAAAGGAGATATTTATGAAATTTGTTTTTTCACTATTGACCATGCTGATCGTTGTTTTCGCTTGCTGGAACGTCGCTGGCAATGCAGCGCCAGCTGGCGAAAAAGGCGACAGAGTGAGGGTTGTTGGAGTGCCGCACTGTCAGACAACCTGTAAAGATTGTGCAGCAGTATGCGAGACAACACTTGCGTACTGTCGCAAACAAGGCGGGCAGCATGTTACTGCTGCTCATTTAAATGCGCTTCGGGACTGCATCGCAACATGCAAACTGAGTGCTGATTTTATGAACCGCAATTCGGATGCGATGAAGGAATCATGCTTTCTGTGCAAAGAGATTTGCGAACGCTGTGCCGCATCTTGTGATGCTTTTAAGGATGATCCAAAGATGAAAGAGTGTTCTGACACCTGCCGCAAGTGTGCCAAGACGTGCGAAAAAATGTCTGGCTAAGCTCTGTGGTATGAACTGATAAGCACAACAGAAGCGCTGGTATGCCAAACCCGGCGCTTCTGCAATCTTTTTTATCAGAGGCTGGTCTCAAATATTAGCGTAAGTCGCGGATTGGCAGTTGGTCAAATTGCTTGTCAGGCGGCTCCTGGGGCTCTTCGGCGTGGCGCAGATTGTTCAGGACATGCTTCCCAGGTTGCAAAATGCCAGATCCTCCCGGGCCAACGCTGGGCGCAAGGCGGTCATTTAGCTCGCGTCCACGCAGTCTCGCGGGTGGGGAATCTTCTCCCATGCAAGCACAGCGCTCGGACGGCTCATAAGGATTGGCACTGGCGTATGCGGACATCGCACTTTGCACGACGTCTGCCAGATCAACAGAGCCCACGAATAGTTCCGACAAGCTCGCTTCCTGGCTCTGGTTAAGCAGTCAATGAACAGAGCTGGGAAGCAGAATATGAACACGTGTGTTCACAAAGCAACTAAACCAGTTCCACTCCGCGACGATGCCAGTATCAGAGGGGTTGTTACGTGTAGTTCAAAGAAATAAATTATCTGTTTAAATCACTTGGGAGACACTTCATTCCAGGGCGAAAGCCTGATCATTGTGCCATTTTACAACTCTTCGTGATTGTGGAGAATTCAGTCTCAATGTGTGTAGGGTCAATGTATCTTCAACTTTCATTTAACGTGAGCGACTAAAAGCAAACACAAATTGCAGCAACATCCACAAAAGGGCATCTCTTAGCGATTGGAATATTGTCCTGGTGTGGCTTGTTATGTGAGTCTTGTGTACAGGCTGGTAACGTTTGTGTTGACTGGGTTGAGGAAATTCGTATATTGAGTGATTCAAATGAGAACGTCTGCATCTTCGAGAAGCAGCTCTCAAACAGCTGGTTGTCGAAGATGTAGCATAGAGCACATTGCCGGAAGCACTGTTGAACGTTCGCACCCACATTGGTTGAGGCAACGGTTCATGCGCGTATGGAAGGAGAATATCTTACATGGCTACCCCTTACGGTTTATATGATCTCAGGGATGAGACTGATAGGATGGTAAACCTTACTGCAACCAGCACTGTGACACGTGTTGTAATGATCTCCATTCTTCATAGAGACCTGGCGCGACTGGAGGCTCTCTCGGCAGCGCTTTTTGACTCCGGGCGGATTGGCGTCGATAACTGCATTGTCGAAATGAATGGGCTTCTCAAGGAGCTGAATTTCTTCGATCAACTGCACTTCCGGTTTGCCCACGGTGGCGATGGTTCCTACGCCGGTACTCACGGTTGGCTTTCCATCCGGGCTAAGGGACCAGCTCAGCAGGCTGTGGTGCTCGCCTTCGGCGAGCACTGGGGACAGTCTGCTCCAGTAACTGAAGCCCACATGTACTTGACGGATGGTGAGAGAGCGCGAGTGGAGCCAGAGGTTGCTTTGGCGCAAATCCAGAAGGTTCTGCTTGTGCTCCTTGGAGCTGTGCAGGGGACTGCTTCGGAACGCCTGCGACATATCCGCGATGTCCAGTTTTCTCTCAATTGTGAGAGCTAATTGTTCGTGAAACAAATCCAGGCTGGACTCCTGGGACATTCGCGCGCAGTTGCCTACCGGCGCATCAACCGCATTGCTGGACATCTCGGCACTGCAATCAACATTCAGACACAGGATGTAATTAATAAAGTAGTTTCCACTGGTGGAAACGCTGAGAACTGTGCTGAAAGCTAGTTGACCAGACCGTTTTTAGCTGGTGCCGTCTGAGCAAGCAGAGATCGAGCTGATCTTGTGCTGGGTACAGGCTGGTAGGGTATAGCTGAGGATACGAACCTGGGTGGTGGAATGCCCCTGCCGCGACCTTATCCTCGCCTTCCTCCTCTTGTGCGACAACCATCCGATCATGCCCTTGTCCAAGTGCTGCTTATGGCTTGTCTTACGGTTCTTCCAGGCAAGCCATAAGTCTCACTAGACAGGGTTTAGTTTTTTTGGCCTTATTGTGAAAACTTTTTACCTCCAATGCCACCAGATGCGGTGGCATTATAAAAACTTTCAATACAAAGCATGGCAGCGGGAAAGTGGGTTGCATTGGTGCAGCTCTCAGGGTGAATCTTTGGATGCGCCCCGGCACAACGATCTGTTTAAATGCGCTTGCTGTCGCGAGTTGCAGCACACACAAAATTGTTCTTGCTGTTGTTTTGCAAGGTGATGATTTGTTTAATCTCGTGTAATCTTGGCGAATTAATGTTGCAAATAGGAAGAGGCAGGCATAGAATCCAAGGTGCAACCTCCATACGCAGTCGATATATGGCAGCTGTGGAACTGGCCTCATACCCCGCTGGTTGGCAGATTTTTAGGGTAATCGTTCTTTGTGATGGGTGTGTAGATGCGAACGGCAGAAGCGCCAACAAGAAGATCGACTAACTGGCTCCGGTCAGACTCTTTGTACCCAGGCTCCTGTCTGCCGTTTAACACTGTGGCGTGGTTTGTGCTGTGCGGTATGTGCGTTATGACAGCTATTATGTGCTGGGCGCGAACTGGCTCTGCCTGGCAGTCCGGGTCTATTCAGGGCATTATCCTTGGCGTGCTTGCTTGCATATCATTTATTTGTGGTTCGATGACCTGGCCGGGCGAGTTTTCGCAACGGCCATATCTGCCGCCGGCCCAGGCTCAGCAGCGTGGCGAGGCTGTTGATTGGTGGTCTGTGAACAGCACGCTCAACATAGCCCTTCTCCTCATTGTCAGCGGACAGCTGGTAGCAGCAGCTCTCTTTGCCGGTAGCAATTTGGCTGGCGCTGCGCCGGCCGGCTTGAGTTTGGCTTTGTATCTGGGAGCTTTCCTTGCAGCAGCTCTGGCTGAGGGAATCTGGCAGATTGTTCAGGTGGTCCAACTGGCTGAAGCAGCTATCCTCAAAGGACCGTCTCTTGAAGAGCAGTTATCCGATACTGTAGTTTGGTCATCTTTGTACGACGAGCGTCCTTCATACAGTGCTGCTGCTGCAAGAAGTCGGCGTGGTACTGCTGCAACTGTAGGTGTGGCGTCCTCGCCTGCAGGTTCGTCAAGAACATATGACGCATCCAACTTTGCCGCTGCCGGAGCTGCGTCAGCTATTAACAGCGGTGTTACCGCCGGCAAGATATAGATTGAAGCAGTATGGGAAGCCGTGGTGGCGATGGCATGCCTAGAGTGGAAGCTCACCCGCTCTGCAAGAAGGCTGTCTGCTGCGATGTAGTGGCGGCTCGCGAGCCGCCCAGCTTGTGCGTCTCGACGCGCCACTACACCTGATCTCAAAGTGTTTGACGTTTGATATGCTCGAAAAATCAAAATTCTCGCTAGGTGCGTGCACCGTGGCTGGTTGCAGTTTGCGCAGCTCGTACTAACTTTTGCCGGTGCTATTCGTTTGTGGGATCGATGGATAAAGTTGTCTTCTGTATGCTTGTGGTGCATGTTAGCGATGGAACCCGGGCGCGCTGATATCTCAACAGATATCAAGCTCAGCAAACATGGAGATGTGTGCATTTAAAGGTAAATTTCGGCAGCTTTTGCTGGCGCTTGTCTGGCGTCAAGACTTTTTGCCGCTAGCGACAGTTTAAATTTGCCGCTTTAATGACCATGGTTTCAGTCTGGCATGTCCATCTGAATTCAAGCTGACGTTACTGACGCCGAACAGGTCGAGCCAGCGCAGAGTGCC
>CAILLX010000219.1 GCA_903835185.1 uncultured bacterium
ATTGGGGTGAAGCATCTTTCAATACATCATCAAATCTTAGTTCAGCAGGCAACATCACAATTACCATAACGTCGGGTCCGCAGGGACAGTTTGGTTCAGCATGTTGCGGCGATTGGCTCCAGTTGGTTGCCAACTCCAACTCTGGCAATGGCGGCAACATAACAGTCTCAGTCGGTGGCTCCCTTAATCAAAATGGTGGCGGTAGCATGTGGGATTTCAATGCCTGCGGCGCTAATGGCGGCAATATCTTTATCTCTGCTGGCGGCTTCTTTGCCATATCTAACTATCTTGCTGCCAACGGCTCTTCCGGCTCCGGCGGCAACATTGTCATTAACGCCCCCGGCGGCATCTCTGCATATGTAATGCAAGCCAACGGTGGCTCTGCCGGCACTGGCGGCAATATTGCCTTGCTCTCACCTACTGCCGGCACCAACATATTTAACAACTGGAGCGGCCTATCCTTAACTGCCACTGGCGGTCTCGGTGGCGGTCAAATCGTCGCTCTCACTTCTGGCTTCTCCACTAGTGCCGGCATCGACGTATCTTCCTCTTCTGGTAAAGGCGGCTCCGTCCTCATCAATAATCTCTCTCCTGGCAGTTCAATATATGTTTATGGCAATTGGAACAATGGTCTTGCCATTAATGCCTCCGGCGCTGCTTCTGGTGGCTCCATTTCACTCGTATCAGCCGGTACTATTTATATGAATAACAACTGGCAACTTAACGCATCATCCTGGGGCGCTGCATCGACAGGCGGGAATGTCTTTGTATCACAAGGCTCTACCAACGGAATGTCAATTAACTACAACGTCAATGGTGGAACTAATGGAGCGCAAGGCTACGCCATCCTCATGTCCAACGGCTCCATTAACGGTTACAACTCTAATTCAACTGGCACCAATGTCGGCATATTCCCCAATATCTCTGCTCAACCTTCTGTGTTTACTGTGGCAAATGATATTGCCAACGACAATTACACAATTAATATGTCTCCCTTAAGTCAACCAACTATTGTTGATACCCTATCAGATTTGACTTATAGCCTCCCTGCAGGATCACTAGCTACTTTCTCTTCATTTAATGCCAATACAATTACATTCTCGACAGTCACAAGTTCAATGGTTGCGCCACTCCTGGTAGGAGGCTCGCTTACTGCAAGAGGCGTCTTGTCCAGTGGTTCATCTTCAATCTCACTAATAGCTGCAGGCAATATTCAAATCAGTGATGAGCTGTCCACTGCCACCAGCACCGGCAACTCTGGAAACATATTTGCGCTGTCTGCCAGTGCACTTTCTATAAATGGTTTAGTTAGCACCACATCGCTTGATCTGGCTTGCACACGTAATGGCAATATAAACCTGCTAAGTAATTCAATTGCATTGTCAGGTATAGTCAACACATCAGGACAGCGTGGCAACACAACCGCTGGTAATGTCATGCTGTTCGGATGTGGCACCAGTAGTAATACAATTACTACTGCCAACATTATGGCCAACGGCAGTGGTGGCCTTCCTGGCGGTGTCGTCAGTATTATGGCTCCATTCGGATCTATTCAGACAAACAGCATTTCTGCCACAGGAACGGCAGGTGTTGGAGGCAGCATATCCCTGACTTCGCCTGCGATAACAATACTTGGTACAACAGCTAACGGCAATGGATCGAGCTTGGATGTATCATCGAGCAGCTCTAGCGGCGGCTCAGTTCTGCTGTCCGGACAGTACATAAATATACCTGATGGTAGTGTTGTTGCCACCGGAAGTACGGCAGGGGGTTCGATTCTTATTCAAGTCTCTAACGGCAGTTTACTGGCAAGCAGTCTAATTGCTAATGCCACCAGCTTCACGCAGAACCAACCTGGAATAGCAGGCTTCATAAACGTTGAAGGCGCAGGCACTGACACCGCGCTTTCCATAGGCAATATTTCGACAACAGGATTGACTGGTGCCAGTGGCGGTGGCGTTAATGTCATTAATCCCGCTGGTACCATCTCGATTGGCAGTATAGATGTCAGCGCAACAGGCAATAACGGCGGCACTATCAATTTAATTGGGAACTCAGTTGCAGTATGGGGGACAACACACAACGTCAATAATCCGATAGCCTCCATCGATCTATCCTCGGGATCCGGAAACGGAGGAGGTCTGATTGTATTGGCCGGCACTGGTGGGTTGACAATAAGTAGCGATGTGGAGTGCTATGGTACTGGTGCAGGACATATTGGAGGAACAGTTGCGCTGGTGGCAGCAGGCGGAGCTCTAGCAGTAAACAATATCAACGCTTGCGCCTATGCTACTTCTCCAGACTATGCTGGCGTGCACGGTGGGCAGGTTGTAATATCCAACAGCAGTCAGGATGTACTGGTTGGCGGCATGCACCCGGATGCAAAAGGGGTATCTGGTATAAGCGCACAGGGAGCTGGGCAGGGTGGTGACGTTGTAGTCACAGCCAACACCTTCATCGGTCCCAACTCGGGCGCCACCTTCAATATAAACACTTCAAGCGCTCAAGGTTCTGGCGGTTCCATAACTTTGGCAGTAAACAGTAATGATGGCGCACAACAGCTGCCACAGTCATTGATTGCAGGCAACCTGACTACCTCCGGTGCCCTGGTTGGCGGCAAAGTGATAATTGTCAGCCTTGACTCAGCCTCTGTGTTCCAGCAAAAACCTGGGCAAATATCGATTGGATCAATTGTCACGCAAGCATCATCATCCAGCGGGCGCGGTGGTTCAGTTGCGATTTCAACACCAGGGGATGTGACTATCACTGGTATCTGCACAAATAATTCCAGCACACAGCCAACACAAGGTGCAGCAGGCGGCAGCGTGTTTGTCTCATCTGCAGGACTTATAACTATAACCTCTGGCATACCGACTGTGGCAGCCCCCAACACAACAGCTGGAAACGTTGTCCTTTACGGGGCCAGCAATATTCTTCTTGGGACAACCACTTATACATCAACTACCAACCCCGCTGGTATGTCCAATGTGGGAATATTCCCTCAGGTCAACGTGCCTGCTAGCACAACCTTATCTGGAGATACAACTATTACAATTACACCTCAGAGTGTAAGCAGCTCACTACCAGCAGGCGGTTTTCTTGGCATCAATCTGCCAAACAATAGCCTCACAATAAACACAAATGGTGACGTTCATTTTATTCCTCTTTTGACAGCGCTAAATGGCGGTATCACAGTCTCCTCAGTGTCCGGTGGCTTGACAGGCTCCACTCCATCGGCAATAGCTATAGCTGCCAGCCATGGTGTGAGCGTAGGCGGTAGTCTGGTGTCCGCAGCAGGGACAGGAGCCAATGGTGCAGATACTATTGTTTTGTCAACCCAAGGCGCAATTACAATTGGCGGTTATGTACAAGCCACTGGTGATACAGGCACATCGACAACGCAAGGTGGTTCAGTGATTTTACTGGCACCACAATCTGTGGTCAACGTGAATGGTGCCAGCGGCGGAATTAGCATAGACACAAGAGCTGGTAGTTCAGCAGGCAATGTTTTCATTGTCAGTGGAACCGGCATTCAGGTCTACAGTGAAATCCGTGCTGGTGAGACTGGAAGTGGCGGCAATGTTGCGCTTCTAGCTCCAGCTGGAAATATCAGTTTCCAGACCAATGCCAATGGAGTTGACATTGACACGAGCAGCACGGCGGCTCCGGGAGGATTCATCTCGCTCATCCTCGGTCAGGGACAGGGTAACGGCTTGTTCCTGGCTGGGAATATTAATTCCACAAGTAACACATCGAGTGGTGGGACCTTCATAGCACGTTTACAGTCAGGCAACTTGCTATCTAATGGATCAAATCCAATAACTATAAATCTATCAAGCGGCAGCAATTCACTAAGTGCTAGCGGTGGCAACGCCTTTATTAGTGTTGCCGGCAATGCCATTTTAAGTCTTAATGCCAGCATTAATGTCAGTGGACCGAACGGTGGGTCAATAGACATTGAGAGCGGTGGAGCTCTACAGATTGGCAATGCAGCTGGTTTGCGAGCAAATGCCAGCAACAATCTGGGTCGCGGTGGAAACATTACACTTGTGTCCAGCTCCCCAACAGCGTTTGTAATTGGTTCTGTGACAGGAACAAATTATGTAGGTGGTGTCGTTAACGTCAGTGGCGGCAGCGGCGGCTCAATCACCATTACAAACAGGTCCGGTCCGGTCAGTATTCCGGACTTTGGAAGCACAATTGTATTTCCGGTTAGCAACCTGGTCTCCGGCAATGGTGGGCACCTTACCATCGCCGGAACCACTATGCAGGTTAGCGGAGTGCCTGGCAATGTAATCAACATGAGCGGCAAAGGTACTGGTAACGGCGGTAGCATTACCATCATCACATCGGATCCGCGGCAATCCCTAAGCATAGATCCCGCAGCAGGTTCGAGCAGTAACTTTATTGCAGCATCCCTGGAAGCAGAAAGTGGTGCAACCAGCGGAGACGGCGGCTCGATATACGTAAGTAGTGCTGGCGGAATTTCTGTAAACGGCTCCAGCCTGGATGTAAATGCCATGCGAAACGGTGGCAAAGTTACACTAATTACAGATAGTGTTAGTCCGTTGGTAGTCGACAGCGTTGATTTAACAGCTGGCACCAACAAGGTGTCCGAAATCATTACAGCTCAAGGTGGTGCAGGTGGTAATGGCAATGGTGGATCCATTTCACTCATTAACTATGGCGGACAAGTGATAGTAAACCAGACTGGCGATCTCAATGTAAGTCCAGGCAACAATGGTCAAGGAGGCAGTCTGACCTTGTTTGGCAGCGGTGTGCAAGTATCTGGAAGCCTGAGCGCTAATGGCGCCGGCACAATGAGCTATAAGGTTGATTCAGTTACCGGTCAGACTACATTAGTTTCTGGCGCTAATGGAGGTACCATAACTATCACATCCTTCGTCAATCCTCTGTTGGCTGATCAGACCCAGTCAGGCACCTCGTTTATTTCAGGCAATCTATCGGCCAACGCCGGCACAACCGGTTCTGGAGGCACCATCACACTGATTGCAGCTAAGGCTCTCACTACTTCTTGCTCCAGCATCTCGGTGCAGTCCAACACAAATGGCGATGGTGGCACGCTTAACCTGACCGGTGACTCGGTTGTTATAGGCGCTGGATTGCTCAGCACCATGGGCACAGGAACAGGCAACGGCGGTACAATCAACATCACAGCCTTGACTGGAGCTGTCACTAATGCAGCCACTCTCAATGCTTCGCCAGGTGCACAGGGCACTCACGGTGGGACTATCCAGATAAGCACAGGTTACACCGGCTCCGGAAGCGGACTCAGCAATTCGGGCGTAATAGAATCAAATGGTGGGGGCGCAAGCGGCGATGGCTCAGGGAGTGCCACAGCAACCGGTGGAACTGTAGCAATTCATGCAGTAAGTGGAACTATGCTGGTACCGCTGGCAGTAGCCAATACCGGCACAATCCGCACACTTGGCACTTCCGGTAGTGGTACGATCTTGCTCGACGGGGCTGACGGTAGCGGGCAGAGCCTTACTGTTAACAATGCCAACAGTTTATCTGGAACGCTTGATGGTACTGTCTCCTGGACTTCCACCCGTACCGACATTAGCATTTATGCAAACTCAATTACATCTCCAATTGCCGGAACAGGCGGGAGTATCACTGTCGGAACCGCAGGCAACCTGACAATCGGCAATCTGCAAGCCACCAGCGGCGCCCTCACTCTTTCCACCAGTGCCGGCAGTCTTACGATTGGCGGAAATGCTAGCGCTGCGACTGCAATCAGCCTCAGTGCAAACGGCAACATAGTGCAATCCAGTACTAACTATCTGCTTCACAGCTCAGCAGTAACAGCAAACTCTACTAACGGCAGTATTGGTACCTCGACAGCTGCACCTCTTGCTATTGTCAATGAGGCAGGTGGGACAGGAACACTCACAGCGACAGCCAGCAACGGCAACGTTTATATTCGCGACAACGGCAACAGTGCGCTTACGTTAAATTCGTCGTCAGCAGGTGGAGTATTCCGGCTTGAAGCCGATGGAGCTGTCAATGTTAATGACACCGTTTCAACGGCTAGCAACATTACAATTAATGCTCCCACACTAAACATTAGCAACCTCCTGACTGGTGATTTTGGCTCCACAGGAAGCAGCGTTCAAACTAATGCTTCTACCGTTTCTTCAAACGCTGGCTACAACGTATACATTAATGACTCGGCACCTAACGTTGTGCTCAATGCGTCCTCCACAGCTGCTGGCAAGTCGTTCCGGCTCAGTGATGCCGCAGGAACCATTAATCTCAATGGCACCATTTCTGGCGCCGGTAACACGACATTGACATCATCTGCAATCAATATCAATGCTGCTGCAGTGAGCGCAACCGGAACCACAACTTTAAACAGTGCTTCTCTAACCATCACCAATGCAGTTACCGGAGACATCGGCAGCTCCGGCAACGTTACAACAAATGCAACGACCTTAGCCTCTAATTCCGATTACAACGTGGGAATTACTGATACTGCTGCGACAGTGGCGCTCAATGCATCCTCCACGGCATTGGGTCAGTACTTCCAGCTCAGTGATGCTTCAGGGACAATAAATGTTAACGGCACAATCTCAGGTGCCGGCAATACGACCCTGACAGCATCGGCAATCAATATCAATGCTGCTGCAGTAACCGCAACCGGAACTACCGCTTTAAACAGTGCTTCTCTAACTATCACTAATGCAGTTACAGGAGACATTGGCACCGCGGGCAACGTTACAACAGATGCAACGACCTTAGCCTCTAATTCTAGATACAATGTGATCCTTAGCGATGCTGCTGAAACAGTGGCGCTAAACGCCTCCTCCACAGCCGCTGGCAAATCATTCCAGCTTACTGATGCCGCAGGAACCATTAATGTCAATGGCACCATTTCCGGTGCCGGTGGCATGACACTTACCTCATCTGCAGTCAATATTAATGCAGGAGCAATCACTTCTGCGGGAACCACTACATTGAATGCTGCAGCTCTTACAATAACGAGCGCTGTTACTGGAGACATCGGCACATCCGGCAGTGTTACAACAGAGGCTACGACTTTAGCCTCTAACTCTAAGTACAATGTGATCCTTAGCGACAATGCTTCGACAATTGCGCTAAATGCATCCTCGACAGCTTCTGGCAAGTCGTTCCAGCTCAATGATGCTTCAGCAACCATAAATGTTAATGGCACCATTTCTGGTGCTGGCAGCACAGCACTCACTTCATCTGTAATTAATATCAATGCAGCTGTAACTTCTACCGGAACGACAGCCCTTAACGCACCTAACCTGACAATTACTAATGCAGTTACTGGAGACATTGGCACTGCAGGCAGGGTTACAACAACTGCTACGACATTAACCTCCAATTCCAATTACAACGTAGCTCTTACTGATACTGCTGCGACAGTGGCGCTCAATGCATCCTCAACAGGATTGGGTCAGTTCTTCCAGCTCAGTGGTGCTTCAGGGACAATAAATGTTAATGACACAATTTCTGGTGCCGGTAATACGACGCTCACCGCAGCAGTAATCAACATCAATGCTGCTGCAGTGACCGCAACCGGGACTACAGCCTTAAATGGTGCGGCTCTAACCATTACAAATGCGGTTACAGGAGACATTGGCACGTCCGGTAATGTCACTACAACTGCAACGACATTAACCTCCAATTCCAATTACAACGTGGCTCTTACCGATACGGCCCCGACGGTGACGCTCAATGCTTCCTCAACAGCATCGGGTCAGTCATTCACGCTCACAGCGACTGGCAATATCTGGCTTGCAGATACATTTACAGCTAATGGCGAAGTGTCCATGACCACAACTGGCGCACTCGGCACAATAAAAGGACCGGGACAGCTGGTGTCAGCATTTGCAATCTCATTAGGCGCAGATAGAGGCGACATTATCGTCAACACCAATGTTGCAACGTTAAACCTCAACACCAAAGGACTGGTGCAGGTAACGCAAGGTGATTCTCCATTAATGCTCGGTACAGTAACAGGATCGCCTGCATCCGTGAGCATCCTCTCTGGTGGTGCCATTACAATGTCAAGCTCCATCAATTTGGGATCTGGCTGGGCCGACTGGCAATCAACAGGCGGGACTATAAGCACAAGCACATACACATTGACAGCCAATGGTGGAATTACATTAACTACCATTGGAGCGCATTCGATTAGCGGCACGCTGTCGACCACCGGAGCATTGACCCTCAACCCTGGTAGCCAGCAAGTGACCATTGCTTCCGAGTTGTTAATATTTGACGATAGAATTGATTTAGTGACTATTCCAAGCGCCTTATCAATCACAACTACAAATGCCACGGCAGAAGCAATCACAACTTCTGGAGCGGCCAATTATGGTTCTGCAGCACTTAGTTTGACTGCAAGATTTGGCTCAATCAACCTTGGTCATGACATAACAGCCAATGGTGGAATCACAATAACAACAGCAGGGTCTGGAACAATAACAAGTGCCGGAATATTGTCTTCGACCGGGGCACTTACGCTAAACGCCGAGACCGGCGATGTTATAGTCAATAGCAATGTGGCACTCTTGAATGTGGCTACCTCTGGCACTGTCCAGGTAACGCAAGGACAGGCTGCGCTAACGCTAGGAGTGGTATCAGGTACGCCATCATCCTTCACAATTATGGCTAACGGCTCAATTGGGTCGGCTAACGCCATCTCAGCTGGGTCGGTGAGCTTTGTCTCAAACGGTGGCATCTCGCTCCTCGGCAGTGCAATTACAGCACGATCAATTAGTTTAGTTACGAACAGCGCACCAATTGTCATTGGCAATGACAGTATTGGAGCTTCATTGCTGGCTACTGCTGGTCCAATTAACATAGTTGCCAATGCATCAGAGATAAGCATTGGGAGCGGTAGCTCTGGTTCTCTTACATCATTAAAGGCAACAGGCAACATTGTGATAGCTGGGGAAAATGGAGTCAGCATTGGGACACAAGGTTCTGGCAGAATCATTATTCAAGCAGGTTCTTTTGTTGATCCGTTGTTCAATCCTGGTAGCAGTGCTATTCCTGCAAATGCTGTTGCTACAAACGGCACTGTTGTTATCGACAGCTATTTTGCCGATAATGCAGGTGGTGCCTATACAGATACTCAGTTTGGTACAGGTGACCTCAGGTTTGGGTCTAACGTAACAATACAAGCAATTGGCGGAGCCACTGTAAATAACATTGACGGGATTAACACTCCTGGCAATGTCAGTATTCGCAGCGGGAACGATATTATCGTGACTGGCAGCAATATCAATTTAGCAGCTTTTGGTGGTGACGTATTGGTCGGTGCTGCTCGGAATATCAGTTTGGGGAATATGGTTCTGGAGTCTTGTGCCAAACTTGACGACGCTCCTGCCTCCCAGGCAATAATTGGAGGGAATGTTGGAATCGTGTCTAACAGTCCTGGAGTCGATATAGAGCAAATTCTATTAAGGCTCTATCAAAATGGTGTCATGTACAATGAAGTAGTTCTACCACGGTCTGCCGCTCCAGGCACAACCGTAAATTCGGATGACGCGAAGGTACTGGGCGTTGTCTATGGTGATCCTACACTTCAGCAGGCTCTGGGTGATCCTGCTCAAAAGAACGGCAAGTTAGCATTTATGGACGGCACTAACTATGACAGTTTAAGCAAGAAGATTATCGGGCTTGTATATATTGATTCGGCAACAAAGGATCCGAACTCCTTGCACTTAAGCAGCGTTGGATTTGGTGCGCAGCAAGCACCAAAGGCTAATCCATTCGTGTCAACCTCAACTTCAACCGGCGGAACAGGTGGCACGGGTGGTACGACCTTCACAGACGTGAAGACCGTCACAAACAACACAAATAATCAAAACCAAAATATTTCAATAGATGATAATAGTAATAGTTCAAATACAAATATTGTTAACAGCAATACTTCATCCATCATTTCAACATTATCAAATACGACTAATACTGGTCAGACGCAATCTGGTGAGATCGAAAAATTGAGTGTTCATGGTGAATTGTCTGGATTCTCAACGAACAAAACCACGTCTGAAGAAACCAGTGAAAAACAGTCCACTGATACCACCCCACAAAGACTTTCAGGTGTCACACAACCTGCCGACAAGAAAAAAGATGATGATTCATCGGATAACAAGATTTTGGTTGGACTCCTGAATCATGACCTTGTCATCTTTACACAATTCAACCAGCTGTTTGCTGGTTTCACAGGAGATGATGAGGATGATGAGCTCATAATCACAGGAACCCCGGGTAGCATCATCAGCAATGATCAAGGGTATGTGATCCTGCATTCGGGCAAATTACTTGTTGACACAGGCTCAAAAGGTTTTACTCTCCACACCGCCACTGCAGACATCAAGCTTGATGCAGAGGCAACTGCAATCATTGACGCACAACCAGGCAAGCCAGTGCGTGTCATGTCACTAACTGGTGGAGGAACCCCAACTAATGTGCAAATACATGACGGAACTGAGCTGGGACAAAATACGGTAGGTCTGAAGCCCGGCGAGGAGCTCGTTATTGGTACTAGAGATCTCCAGGACGATGAACTCATTCCTGTTGACGGGATAGAGCGCGCGGTTGTAACTGGAGGAATAGAGCGACACTTGCGCAGAGTTCAGAAAACTACGTTCCCGGTCAGCTCGTGTTTCAGCCGCCATCTTATTATTGCTGGTGTTCCAATTAGTCTTGGCGGAGCTGAAAGGCGAGTGCAGAAGCATGCCGCTCAAACGGTTGCACAAAGCAACAGACAACAACAGCATGCCGCTGAGACTCTTGCTCAAAGCAACACCCAGCAACATGCCGCACAAACCGTTCTCCAGAACAACAAACAACAGCAACATGCACAAAATATTGATGTGCTGAAGGTTTTATCTGAGAGTACAGCGCCATTACATGCAAATGTGCGAACTGCTGCTCGAGTCTTTGCTGATACAAGTGCAGAATTCAAGCTGGTTGCAGGAAATATGATAAGCCTGAAAAAAGGCAAGATCTTTATCAGCGCACCAGTAAATACTGTAGTTGAAAATACTTTGGGACGGGTCATAGGATTGGCAGGTGCTTGTTTCGCAGTGGAAGCAAATGCAGATCACCTGCGTATTCAATCTCTTGCCGGACCTGGTATGGTCACAGCCATTGTCGGCAAACGCAAAATCGATCTGCCTCCTGGTCATGAAGTTGTAATCAGCATGAGTAAGACTGCAGATGTTTTGCCCTCCGATGGAGTCGCACGTCGCGGGCTCTATGAATGTGCTGTCAATGGAGCCACGGATCTTGTCTTTACTGAATTCTCAATGACCTCACTTCTCCGAAGCGCTCCACACCTGCAAGCATTAAGGCAACCTGTTTGTTCCTACGACCGAGCACTGATGAAGAAGCTAACAAAATGTGCTGCTGCTGTTTATCAGGTTACAGCTCGCAAGGGTCCTTATAGCGAGTTCCTGGCTAACGACCGCCCAGGTCAGAAGAGTTCCGAACCCCGATCGCTCAATAGGCAGCCTTGATACCAACGCCTATACTCAGTTGGACTCTTGCGTGACCAGCGACAATATGAATTGCCGCTTGGCGACACTCAGCACGGTACCCCAACAATTCCCCGGGGGCTGATCACCGGAGCGGTCTAACCAAAAGTTGATACAAGATATCGCCATTAGCGTTGCCCTGGAGCGCGAAGCG
>CAILLX010000220.1 GCA_903835185.1 uncultured bacterium
ACGCGAAGGGCTCTAATGTTGGATGATTTTTTCATAGTTGATCCTCTTTAAAAGTGGCTTTGTTGTTGTAACCAAAACCTTACCAGGCTAGTCCTGGAGGGGATCAACTAAATTTTCAACTATGAACGGGACAAGCTCGGTCACGCGCAAGATAAATTGATGACATCCCGCCGCACGCCAGCAGCATTAAAATCTTAAGCTCGCCGCCCCGAAGTTCCTGGCCGCCCAACAGTGGAACGAAGTTGGTGACTTCAAAGCGATCTCGCAGGCTTTCTTCCCACATTCGGGTGTATGAGTCATCGAAATTCAGCTCCTGTCCTGTCAAAATATTCCGTTGCAGCGCAATGACATCAGGATTAAGGCTCATCGGATCGGCATAGCGGGAGAGTGCAATAAACAGATCTTCCAGTGCTTCGGCGGACAGTCCAGCCAATGGTAAGGCAGCAGATCCTCCTGATGTGAAATCCATGAGGAGAAAACCTTGCGCAGTCCATCCACGCCCGAGACTGTTAAGTATGCGGGAAATCAATGATGGTTTGATCAACCGTGAGTCACGGGCGTATTTAATGCGCGTCAGAATCGATGCTGGTGAAGATAGCCTGCGCAGGCGTAAGGAATGCAGATCGCTCCACGACCGCATTTTTCTACTGTACAAAGAGTCTTTGTGCAACCAGCTGTCTGCAACTAAGCCAACTGGGCTCAGTTTCAGCTTCAGCCGCGTCGCGAAGCAAATTATCACTGGAATGAACAACCATTGGAAGATTGCACACATCGGCGACAATACGCTGTGCAGAGGTGCAATTGTCCATGATAGGGTCGAAAGAACAAGAAATACAGCAATAAAACAGATCACCTGGTTCAATGGCAACAGCGAGCAGGCGATTTTTATCTCGTCGCTAGTCTTTGCCACCGGCTGACGGCGCAGCTTAATCCACATGAATGGCCCCCGCCCAGCTAAAAACCTTGCTCTAGCATTTTCTACCACATAAGAGCAAAGTAATATCACTTGCGCACCAGGTTGGGAATGGCGATTGCGAGAGGAAGTTCCATGCACCTCAATGCTAAAGAGCGCAAGCAGGGCAACTGTCTTGCTTGCGCTCCTTGACAGGATTGATGGCCGTCAGGCGCCGACAGTAGCCAGAGCAGTTGGTCTGCCCGATGGTTTGCCGTTGGCATATCTGATGCCGAGCGCATCTTGCCCTATGATGAGGCGTTGAATCTCGCGGGTGCCTTCGTAGATATTCAACACTTTTGCATCTCTGAAATAACGCTCAACCGGGTATTCATCTGAATAGCCGTAGCCGCCGAAGATTTGTACTGCATTATGTCCGGCACGATTAGCGGCTTCTCCGCAGAACAGCTTGGCAATGGATGTCTCGAGTGTATTGCGCACATTTTTGTTCTTCAAGTGAGCGGCTCTCAAATAAAGCAGACGCCCAGCTTCGCAGTCGGCCACCATATCAGCTATCATGGCTTGAATCTGCTGATGCTCTCCGATCGGCACACCAAATGTTTTTCTTTGCATTGCATATTTGGTGCACTCGTCAATGCAACCTTGAACGAGACCGACAGCGCCGGCAGCCACAGAAAAACGCCCATTGTCCAGTGCCGACATGGCAATCTTAAAGCCTTCGCCTACCTGTCCGAGCATATTCTCTTTCGGCACTCTTACTTCATCCATGAATATCTCAGCTGTGTCTGAAGCACGCAGCCCTAATTTGCCTTTAATCTCGCGGGCAGTATAACCTTTTGATTTGGTGTCGACCAGAAAGGCTGTTATACCTTTGTGCTCGAGTGACCTGTCAATTGTGGCAAAGATTAGTGAGTGGGTGGCTATGGAGCCGCAAGAGATCCAGGTCTTTTGACCTGATAAGAGATAGTCGCCGCCATCTTTGACTGCACGTGTCTGCTGATTGCCGGCATCAGATCCTGCTTCCGGCTCGGTCAAACCAAAACAGCCGAGAAATTCGCCGGTGCAGAGCTTAGGCAGGTAGTACTGCTTCTGTTCTTCTGTGCCCCATCTGAGAATACTCAACCCAACCAGTGAAGTTTGTGCTGAGAAGAGTGTGCGTGCGGAAGAGCAGATGCGGTTAACTTCTTCAGTCATCAAGCCATAAGAAATATAATCCAGTCCCAGACCACCATACTTCTCCGGTATAGGACAGCCAAAGAAGCCCTGGTCAAACATGCTGCGGGCCAGATCCCAGTCAAACTTGCATTCTCTGTCATTTTTTGCTGCCACTGGGGCTATCTCGCGTTCGGCAAACTCTCGCATATGTTTGCGGATTGCCAGTTGATCATCTGTAAATTCGAAGTCCATTCTAGTTTCTCCCGGTGATCGTTGCTAAGTAGATAATTTAGCTGTCTGTCGATGTCGCAAATCCTGGAGCGGCGACTGCACATGCTTCTCTTACTCTGGCTTCTTGCCAGCTGGCTGAGTATCTATCTGTGCCTTTTGCAGCCGCCCTGAATAGTCGATATAAATAGCCTTCCATTCAGTGAACTGCTCGATGGCTGTAATGCCAGCTTCGCGGTGTCCATTTCCTGTTTGTTTGATACCACCGAATGGCAGCTGAATCTCAGCTCCGATTGTCGGTGCATTAATATAAACGATGCCTGATTCAAGCTCTTCCATTGCTGTGAAAGCAAGATTAACGTCGCGCGTATACAGAGATAACGACAGACCGTACTGAGTTCCATTAGCTACTGCCATCATTTCTGCAAAGCTGTCGACCGGTATAACAGCGGTGACGGGACCGAAAATCTCTTCTTGAGCAATGCGCATATCCGGCTTAACATCGGCAAAAACAGTCGGCTCGTGGAAGCAGCCTGCTGCCAGTTCTCCATCCTGCCTGATATTACCGCCTACCACCAGGCGTGCTCCTTCTGCGATGCCAATCTGCACATATTCATTTATGCTTTGCAATTGGGCTTTATTGACGACAGGACCAACATCTACAGAAGGATTCAATCCGTTGCCAAGCGTCAGTTTGGCTGTCCGTTCGGCAAACCTGTCCAGGAACTCCTGATAGCGTGCACGGTGGACAATGATTCTGCTGGTTGCTGTACAGCGCTGTCCGGCAGTACCGAACGACCCCCAGAGCGCCCCTTCTATTACCAGATCCATATCGGCATCTTCCGCCACACAGATTGCATTTTTACCGCCAAGCTCGCAAGATACTCGTTTCATGAGCTCGCCACAACGACCGGCAATACGACGGCCTACTTCAGTTGAGCCTGTAACAGAGATTGCTCGCACCCTGGGATCTTCGACAAGCGCCATGCCGGCAGTTCTGCCGTCGCCGGTGACAAAGTTAAGCACACCCGGTGGCAAGCCTGCCTCAATCAACGTTTCTACCAGCATAAAAGCACAAAGTGGAGTGTCTGTAGCCGGTTTAAAGACAATTGTATTGCCGGCAACAAGAGCGGGAAACATTTTCCAGCTGGGAATGGCTACAGGAAAATTCCATGGAGTAATTAAGCCGACCACTCCCAGCGGCTGGCGTACAGCCATGGCAAATTTGGCCGGCAGCTCGGAAGGGCAGGTATGTCCGAACATGCGTCTGCCTTCACCAGCAATATATTTGGCTATGTCGATAGCTTCTTGCACATCTCCGCGGGCCTCTTTAATTACCTTGCCCATCTCACGGACCATGATGCGGGCCAGCTCTTCTTTGCGGGTTTCAAGAATATGTGCTGCTTTGAGGATAATGTCAGCTCGGCTGGGGGCTGGCGTATGTTTCCAGGCGCTGTAGGCTGTAGCGGCTGCATCAACTGCAGAAGTGACATCTTCTTTGCTCGAGGCAGCAAAATGCCCGATAACTTCGGTAAGATTGGCAGGATTGTAGCTTGTGAAAGTTTGACCGCTTTGAGCTTTGACCCAGCTACCACCTATGTAATTGCCGTGAAACTGGGGTTGTTCTGTCTTCCCTTTAATTGCTTCGAGACTCGGCGTCATCGTGCTCATTCCTTTTCTCCTGGTTCAAGTAAGTTTTAAGTTCATCGTAACTCACTGTGGCTGTCTCCGGTCTGGAAAATTGAGATGTGAGCAACCGGACCAAAGACTACCTGCCTTGCCAAGACAAAAATGATCTCAATGGCTGTCAGCAGAGCGTGAGTGAATGATTGCAGTGATCATAGCGAAAAGGTTGCTATTTTTTCATGATTGCAAGGATTGTATAACTGTCTTCTAATATTTGTATTGATGCTTTTCTGCGCTACTTCGATTTTCTTCTTGACTTTTGGCTCTGGCGAGACTTAGCAGGCGTTGGACGAGACTTAGCCGGTGTTGAACTGGAAGGCTGCTTAACCTTGCTTCCCGTGGCAGTCAGGTTTGTTCTCTTTATTTTGAAGGCAATTGCGAGCACCTCTTCAAGTTGCCCTACCGGTATCAGCTCCAGCTTGCTGCGTACATACTTGGGAATCTCTTCAAGATCTTTTTGATTGCCGCAGGGGAAAAGAACTGTCTTCACTCCAGCACGCAACGCTGCCAGCACTTTCTCTTTAAGTCCACCAATTGCCAGCACTCTGCCACGCAAAGTAATCTCTCCAGTCATGGCCAGATTGCTACGTACGGGCTTCTTGGCAATAGCTGAGATTAAAGCAACTGCCATACCGATGCCGGCAGATGGCCCGTCTTTAGGTATTGCTCCTTCAGGGATGTGAATATGGATGTCCCACTTCTCCTGAAATAGTGGATCAATTCCTAGTGCTGTAGCGTGGCTGCGGATAAAGCTGAAAGCCGCCTGGGCAGATTCTTTCATGACATCGCCCATCTGTCCGGTCAATTGAAGTTTGCCTTTGCCTGGCATTGTGTTGACTTCAATTGAGAGAGTTTCTCCACCAGTTTCGGTCCAGGCCAGTCCAGTTACTATGCCTACTTGCGGACCCTCTTCCTCTGCCTCACGCAGTACTTTGGCAGGTCCGAGAAATTTTGATACCTGAGGCGGTACCACTTTTACTGACTTGACTCCAAACCTGACTATCTGAGTGGCAACTTTCCGACAAACTGTGGCGAGACAACGCTCAAGCGCACGTACGCCAGCTTCACGGGTGTATTCCTGAATCATCTTGCGAATTGTCGGAGCAGCAATATTGAGCTGCTGCTCTGTCAAACCATGTCTGGTGAGCAGTTTGGGAATGATGTGCTTCTCGGCAATTTGCACCTTCTCTTCTTCTGTGTATCCAGACAGGCGGATGACCTCCAGCCTGTCATAAAGCGGTCTGGGCACACCGTCTAAGGAGTTGGCTGTAGCGACAAAAACTACTTCTCGCAGTGAAAATGGTGCATCTAAGTAATGGTCGGTAAATCCGTCATTTTGATCAGGATCGAGAACTTCAAGCATTGCTGCAGTGGGATCACCCATGTAGCTGCGGGTCATCTTCTCGACTTCATCAAGCAAGACAACAGGGTTTTTGGTTCCAGCTTGCTTGATAGCTTGAATAATCCGTCCAGGCATTGCTCCGATGTATGTGCGGCGATGTCCACGAATTTCAGATTCATCATTAATGCCGCCGAGACTGATGCGCGAGAATTTACGATTCATAGCACGAGCAATTGACTTGACCAGAGATGTCTTGCCCACGCCTGGCGGACCGACAAGACACAATATTGTCCCTTCCGGTTCGCGAGCCAGCTTGCGCACAGCCAGATATTCTATGATCCGCTCTTTGACCTTTTCCAGCCCGAAATGATCTTCATTCAGGATCTCTTCAGAATGCGGCAGATCAATTACATCACGGGAGCGTTTCGACCAGGGAAGGCTCACTAAAGTGTCCAGGTAGGTTCTGATGACTGCAGCTTCTGCAGACTGCGGCATCATCTTCTCCAGGCGTGACAGCTCTTTCTCTGCTCTCTCCAGAGCGACAGCAGGCATTTTAGCCTTGGCAATCTTTTGCTTATACTCAGCAATCTCGCCTACCTGTTCACTGTCAGCATTTAGTTCATCCTGGATAATGCGGAGCTTTTCACGAAGATAATACTCGCGCTGAGTTTTTTCCAGATTGAATCTAACTCGATCATGTATCTGTTGTTCGAGGTCTGCCAGCTCAAGCTCTCTTGAAAGCAACTGACTTACATACTCCAGACGTTCTGTTGAATCATTTATTTCTAGACAGCGCTGCCGCTCTGCAACTTCCAGTCCGAGATAAGTGGCGATGATATCTGAGAGTCTGCCTGGTTGTCCTATCCCGGAAACAGCCAGAAGGCTTTCTGGGTTGATTTTCTTGGTCGATTTGACATACTGTTCAAACTTCTCGACAGACAGCCGGATGAGAGTCTTAGTAGCCAAATCGTCCTTGACAATCTCTTCTTGCTCTGTGACTTTTGCTGTGAAATGGTTGGCATCATCTTCAAGCCGGTCCAGGCTCACTCGGCAGGTACCTTCGACTAGAACTTTGACTGTCCCGTCAGGCAGCTTAAGCATCTGCATCACTTCGGCAAGTGTGCCTACCTGAAAGATATCGTCCTCAGCTGGCTCCTCGCATTCAGGATCTTTCTGAGCTACAAGGACAACCAGGCGATCGTCGCGCAGCAAGGCTTGTTCCAGTGCAGCAATTGATTTGGGACGAGAGACAAACAGTGGTGTGACCATCTGTGGAAAGACGACTACATCACGCAGTGGGATGAGTGGAAATGTTGTGGTGGTCAGGTCCGCCATTGGCATAGCGTGGTGTTCGATCATCTGGCTGTGAGGTTTAGGCAATCTTAGGCAATCTCGCCTTTCAGTTTTGGCTTGCTGGGAAGCAGCAAAAGTTCAGACGTGGAGCGCTTTTCGACTAGCTCCTTAGTAATGTGACATACTTTGATATCGGTTCGAGATGGTACTTCATACATGAAGTCGAGCATGACTTCTTCAACGATTGATCGCAAAGCTCGTGCTCCAGTCTTGCGTTTGATTGCTTCCTCAGCAATTGACCGAGTAGCATCCTGATCGAAGCGGAGCTCAACACCATCAAGAGCAAGCAGCTGTTGATACTGTTTAAGAATGGCGTTCTTAGGTTCAACCAAGATACGCAATAGAGCATCAATGTCCAGAGCCTCTAATACTGCTACTACAGGTATCCGTCCGACAAATTCAGGAATCAAGCCGAACTTGAGTAAATCATCTGGTTGCAGGTCTTTTAAGATCTTACTTGCCTTTTCTTCACGTTCGCGCCTGGTGGATGGTGGAGCTGAGCCAAATCCCATGCCGCGATTGGATGAGACACGTGCTTCCACAATCTTGTCCAAACCGACGAATGCTCCGCCTACTACAAAGAGAATGTTGGCAGTATTGATCTGAATAAACTCTTGATGCGGGTGCTTTCTCCCACCTTGCGGCGGAACATTAGCAACCGTACCTTCAATCATCTTGAGTAGAGCCTGCTGGACCCCTTCGCCGCTAACATCACGGGTGATACTGGTATTTTCCGATTTGCGAGAAATCTTGTCGATTTCGTCTATGTAAATAATCCCTCTTTCGGCTTTCTTGATGTCGTAATCAGCAGACTGATAAAGGCGTAGCAGGATATTCTCAACATCTTCACCAACATACCCTGCTTCTGTCAGAGTGGTTGCATCGGCAACTGCAAACGGTACGTCAAGCATTTTAGCCAGCGTTTGAGCCAGAAGCGTCTTGCCTGATCCGGTCGGACCTACCAGCAGAATATTTGATTTTTGAATCTCAACTTGATCTAGCAGCTCTGCATTATGGCTAATACGCTTGTAGTGGTTGTATACAGCCACTGACAAGATCTTTTTTGCCATCGTCTGTCCGACTATGTGTTGATCGAGAAATGCCTTTATCTCTTGAGGTTTAGGTACGTCCACAAGCGTGGGCAGAGCTGTTTCGGTAGGACCAGCATGCGGACCACCTTCAAAGAGCTCTTCATCGAGAATCTCATTACAGAGGTCGACACATTCGTCGCAAATATAAACACCCGGACCAGCAATGAGCTTCTTGACCTGGTCCTGGCTTTTGCCACAAAAGGAACACTTGAGTCGGTTGTCTGATTGCTTGGGCATGGGCTTACCTTAAACTGTCTTCCTGGTTGTGTCCTGGCGTCCGGCTGTCAATCCTGTAATCCGGTTAGTGGAATTCTAGACAGTAGCCAGGTTGGGTTGAGCATCAATCTTTATGATCACCTCGTCCACAATCCCGTATTCCTTGGCCTCTTGCGCTGTCATTATGTTGTCACGATCAGTATCTTTCTCAATCTGCTTGACAGATTGTCCGGTGTGTGTGGCCATCAATTCATTGAGCTGTCGCTTAATACGAATAATTTCGCGGGCTTGAATCTCAATATCGGTCGCTTGACCTTGAGCACCACCCAATGGCTGATGGATTAAGATGCGTGAGTGGGCCAGCGCCAGGCGTTTGCCTCGTTTGCCGGCAGCAAGAAGAAAAGCTCCCATGCTGGCTGCCTGACCGAGACAGATAGTTGAGACATCTGATCTGAGGTGCTGGATTGTATCGTAGATAGCCAACCCTGCAGTTACTGAACCGCCGGGGGTATTTATATAAAGGCGGATATCTTTTTCTGGATCTTCAGCATCGAGGAGGAGTAGTTGTGCCACAACTATATTGGCTACAGTGTCATCTATCGGCAAGCCAAGAAAGACAATCCGTTCGCGCAGGAGGCGTGAGAATATAT
This sequence comes from uncultured bacterium, assembly GCA_903835185.1. Lineage (GTDB taxonomy): Bacteria > Cyanobacteriota > Vampirovibrionia > Obscuribacterales > Obscuribacteraceae > CAILLX01. The sequence continues at coordinate 8,635 of CAILLX010000220.1, forward strand.
CAAAGGCTCGCTCGCCGCGTGCTGTGGTTTCAATCACAGTAGGGGCATAATAGCTGGACACTGTGGAGACTGCCCGGGGGCTTATGCTCCAGATGTCGTGTGGGTTAAGAGACGGTTGGGATTGCGACATTCCTGTACCCTTTCTCGTGGTTGGTGTCTGACTCTACGTAAAGCGTATCTGCAAAGCAACAATACTATCTTAGAAAATTATGTCAACATCGCCTCTCAGGCATTTGCGTGCTCGGTAGCGTTATCATGCTCGCAGTGCTCGGTTGCCTTATCTTCAACAAGTGTAGCAGCAGCTTGACTGACAAGGTATTCGACTACTTTGTGGGTGAGCAGTTCCTCCATGACCTGTCTGCGAACGTCTTCTCGCGTCATGACACGTTCTACAGGTACATTATACCTGGCTGCCAAGTCTGCCAGATAGGGAGACATCTCTTCTGCGTTAACTGTCATCTGTTCAGCCCTGACGATTGCTCCTAACACCAGGCTTGTGCGAACCCGTTGTCTGGACTCTTCCCGTTTCTCAGCTGTAATTTTTTCGTAGTAGGGGTCGGCTTGAAACTCTTCCCATGTGCCGCCGTTTTTTTCAATCATCTGGCGCATCGAGTTCATTAGCAGGGTCTGTTCGCGGTCAACCATCGTATCTGGTATCTCGACGGTAGCATTATTAATCACTTTGTCGACTACAGCTCGCTGCAGGCGCGCTTCGTTCTCCTGCCGTACCTCTTCATCGAGCCTTGCCGTAAGCATTGTCTTGAGCTCGTCCAGAGACTCAGCGCCAATTGCTTTAGCCAGCTCATCGTTAACATCAGGAACGCGCCGTTCGCGAAGTCCACGTATCTCTACCTTAAAAGTAGCCTCTTGACCGGACAGCTCTTTATTGCGGTATTCGGCAGGGAAAGATGCTTTTACATCGCAGGTATTACCGGGCTCTTTATCCACTAGCTGTTCGCAGAAACCATCCAGGAAGTAGCCCTCCTTCATCTCGAGAAGAAAACCTTCTGCCTTGCCGCCTTCCACAGGCTTGCCATCGACTGAACATTCAAAGTCGAGTATGACAGTGTCACCCATGCCGATCTTACGGTTTGCTACTTCAGCGAGAGTGGACTTGGTGGCGGCGACGCTTTCCAGAGCTCGTTCGAGCGCATCTTCAGGAACGACTGCTTGCGGCACGCTGACCTCTACGCCCTGGTACTGTCCAAGCTCAACTGCTGGGCGCACTTCGATCTTGGCGTGAAGCTTGAGCGGAGAGCCCAGCTCGAACTTGCATTCATCTATTTCAGGCTCTGTAATGACATCCAGGTTTTCATCAACAATAACCTTGCCAAGCAGCTCAGGGACGAGATGTTCAAGAGCCTCTTGTTTAATATAGTCAACTCCTAGCCTCTTTTCGAGAATAGTGCGTGGAGCCTTCCCCCGTCGAAATCCAGGGATATCTACTTTATGACTTAACTGCCGGCATGCCATTTCGTAGGCTTTTAAAGCTTTTTCTGGTTCAAGCTCTAGCCCTAGTTGAACTATGTTAATACCCTGTTTTTCCAGGCTGACCTTCATCTCCACAGATCCTCAGTTGAATGTTCTTCTCAAGCCATTTAATAAAGGCACTAATGCCTTACGTCTGTCATTTGTGCCTACCGGCTGATTGCATAATCTAATTCAGCCTGCAACCTGACGGTAAGCTAAATTACCAGGTGTACGCCGAATTTTAACACGCTAACAAAACCAGCTGCAGTGCTGCAGAAGATCTCTTCATTATTCTGCATCCTTTGGCTGCGCAGCAGCTATTGCTGCTCAACCTGTTTTTGGGCTGACACTTTCTGAACTTGCTGTCCGGCTTTTGCCGGCGCAGGAGCCAAGACGCCAGGATGTGCCTCTGGTATGACTATATGCGTATTGGAAACAGCTATACAGCACACAAGAGCTAAGTTGATTGACATGAATATGCCTAGCAAACTAGCACCGAGCATGAGATGCCAGCACAAAAGAGCCTGTCGCGGTGTCAGTGTGGTCATTATGCCGAAACGATTGGCTACATAACGCAGTATGGCGATTCCCACCAGGACGTCAGCCGTCAAAGCGATTGGAACTCTTTGTGAGTCCATCCACCTGAGAAAAAGTAATAAGGTACTGGGCTGATTGGAAGAAGCTAGCTGTGGCAAGATAAGCGTTAACAGAGCAAATATGCACACTATTAGGAGGAACAAACTGGTGGCTTTGTCGCTATCGCGCACTTTCACTTCATCATCATGTGACACTGAGCTGACATATCGTAAGGCAGCCAGGCTGCTCTGCCACATTGAACGGCGTTGGATCATCTCTGAAGCACCTAGTTTTAGCGTCTCTTCTGACCCTGCTCGTGGTGCAGTTGTCTTTCCCACCTTGTCGTTGGGTGTCTGCTTGCCAGCTGCTGCTGCCTCACCGCCAGCCTGCTCCTTGGCACCTTGGTTAGCCGTTTGCTCTTCCCCGCTCATTTTCTGCCTCCAAAACTATGGACAACAAAACAGACAACGCATCACTTGCAACAGTAATGCTTGCGCTAAATATAGCAGTCAATTAGCTTGCATGCGCAGATTTCTCGATGTCGAAGAAAAAAAGACGCCCTGACAACCGGAGCGACAGATAAATCTCTTCCAGCTGATCAACTTGATACCTTCCCCGGTGGCAGCATAATTGTAGCTGTACTACATTATGGTGGCAGCCTGACTTTGTGGCAGTGCCTGAACTTAAGCACCCCGATACTGCCTGATATTGTTGACTTGAGGTGTACGGACGCCCTTCGATCATCAATGCGGTTTAAATTAATAGCACTATGATAGTGCCGGGTGTGCATGTGCAAAGGTACTACTAATAAATGGAGCGGGAGACGAGATTCGAACTCGCGACATCCTCCTTGGCAAGGAGGCATTCTACCACTGAATTACTCCCGCATTTACTGCGTGTGCACCAATTATAACCCAGAGGCAAAACATATTCTATCTCTGTAAGTTACCTGTTGCAACAAGATTTGGCTTTCTGGAAAGTCGCTCTTCCACATCTGCCAGTAAGCTTACTACCTGATAAGCGTTGTTGGCATCTGTACGTGGTCGCTCTCCTGTTTCAAGACATTTTAAAAAGTGCTCACACTCAAGATGAAGCGGCTCCACCCCCGGATACTCGGGATATTCAACGACCATGCGGCCTTCAGCTGTCTGACTGTGTAGCGCCAGCTTGTTCTCAGTTTGGGCATCGTTTAATACAGCTGTTTTTAAACTGCCGTTAACTGTGAGCCTGACCACCTTTTGTGGGTCAATCCAGCTGTTGCGGACCTGCCCTGGTATTGTGCGTCCTCTCACCGGGAAGAAGAGGTCGAGATATGCTACATCGACCACTCCGTCGCCTTGCGTATCCCAGCCGCCAACACGATTGACTTCGGTCAGATCGCAATCGAGAATATAGCTCATCATAGAAAGATCGTGTGGAGCAAGATCCCAGAGGACGCTCCAGTCGCGCCGCCCTAGATTGAAGTTCATTCTATCCGAGCGAACAAAAAGCAGTTCGCCAAGCTCGCCTGAGGCTATGAGCTCTTTGAGACAGTTGACTGCAGGATGATAAAGAAGCAGATGTCCTACCATGAGGATCAAGTTGCGCTCATTGGCTAACTGATCTAACTCTTCGGCATGCCTGACATCGCGGGCTAACGGCTTTTCGACATAGACATGTTTGCCGGCAAGCAAAGACTGTTTGGCCAGAGGGAAATGGCTGTCGCAAGGGGTGGCGATGACGATTGCCTTGACATCTCTATTGGTCAGGACATCTTCAAACCGGTCGGCAACTTCTACCCCCGGATACTCCCGGCGCATAAGGTCAAGTCTCTTGGGATCCGAGTCGCAGACGACTCCAAGTGCTCCCTGGCGAGCAAAATTCCTGACCAGATTCTTTCCCCAGTTGCCACAACCGACAACAGCTACTTTGGATACCACCAATATGCCCCCTTAAAGGTCAGACCAGCGGGCAACTTGGTATTTGCCCGCTGGTCTTCTTATCTTACCGTTTCTTGTTTACTGCTTCACTGAACTCTTTACCTACTCTGAAGCCAGGTACGCGCTTGGCTGGAATATGCAACGGCTCATTAGTCTTAGGATTACGACCGGTGCGTGCTTTGCGCTGCCGGGCTTCAAAAGTTCCAAAACCAACCAGGGTTACCTTCTCACCTTGCGAGACCGACTTGATGATGGCATCCATCATCCCGTTTATCACTTGCTCAGCATCTTTCTTAGTAGTGCTGGCCGATTTGGCCACTATGTCCACCAATTCAGCTTTATTCAACTCTCTTCACTCCTTCACTAACAGATCATTAACCGAGATTCCAGGGAGACTGTTGGCCGACCCGAATAACTAAGGAAAAGACGCTGCCGGAGAGAACATGCATCTTTACTGGGTGTGTTGCAACAAAATCTCCCAGCCGCACCTGCCAAATTTAAATCATGATCAGGACTGCATGCAATGCTAGCATAAACTTTGATACCTACAAGAGGTTGACTCTGCTGCTATTTCGAGAAATTACTAATGCTTGCATCCCGTCAATCAAACTTGATATCTGTCCGTCGCGACGCCTGGATTGAAGTTGATCTCGCAGCAATCGAGAGCAATATCAAGGTGGTTCGCAGCTGGTTGTCTCCAGCCTGTAAGCTTTTGGCAGTCGTTAAGAGTGATGCTTATGGACTGGGAGCCAGCCAGATAGCTCGTGTTCTCACAGGGTCGGGGGTCGAGTGGTTTGGTGTTGCTTCTGTAGATGAGGGTTGTCAGTTGCGAGCAACCGGAGTTGTGCAACCTATATTGATATTGAGCCCATGCCCAGCATGGGCTATGTCAACTGCCATAGCTTCTGATCTTACTGTTACTGTCACTTCTTTATCGCAAGCAGCAGACCTGTCCTGTGCTGCTGCCCGTATAGGCAAGGCAGCTTATGTGCAGGTGAAAGTGGATACAGGAATGCACAGGATAGGTTTGGCTCCTGCGACTGCGCTTGATCTTATCTCTGAGATTGCCAAGCAACGCAGTCTCAGGCTCTCCGGGCTGTTCAGCCATCTAGCCTGTGCTAACGATGCTGAGGTTACAAGTCAGCAAGACTCATCATTCAGCCAGGTGATAACTCAGCTGGAAGAGGCCGGACTGCGCCCTGGTCTCACTCACCTTGCTTCCGGTGAGGCGGCTAGACGTTTTCCTGCTACACACCATGATATGGTCAGGGTGGGTCTTTATCTTTATGGATTAGAGCCAAGGACGATATCGCAGGTGGTGACCCCTGCTATGTCAGTCAGAGGGCGGATCAATCACTTAGAAGAGATCTCAAGCGGTGCATCGGTTGGCTACGGTTGGACCTGGACTGCCAGGCGTACAAGCCGGCTGGCCTCAATCCCTATCGGTTATGGAGATGGTGTTGACCGTCGTCTCTCCAACCGCCTGGTCGGGCTGATAATGGGCAAGGAGGTGCAACAGGTCGGTCTTATTAGCATGGATCAAATGTTGTTTGACCTAACAAATGTTCCAGAGGCTGCTGTAGGAGATGTTATTACATTGATCGGCTCTGATTATTCCTGCTCTGGAGCTGCAGTACAGACAGCTGAGCCACCTGGCAAGACACTTTATCTGGCAAACTGGGCGCAGGCGCTTGACACTATTACTTATGAGCTTGCTTGTCGTTTGCGAGTAAGGCTGCCACACGTATACACTAGGCACAGGACGGTCGCTTAACAATAGGCTGGTTAGATTTGCAAGAGTTAGGGGTATTCTGCGGCACATTCAACCCGGTTCACTGGGGACATCTGCTCTTGGCTGAGCGTGCTCGCGACCAGTTTGGTCTTAGTAAAGTGTTATTTATAACTAGTGCCAGACCACCGCACAGGCATCTTGATCTACTGGATGGCGAGAGCCGGCACCGTATGGTTGAAGAGGCAGTCAAGGAGAATCCTTATTTCGAAGCTTGCCGGCTGGAGCTGGATCGCCCAGGGCTGTCGTTTACAGTAGATACACTAAGGCAGCTTACCAAGACATATGGACCAGAAGTGCGCTTGAGTTTGCTTGTCGGTGGGGATAATATTTCGTTGCTCAATCAATGGAACCAATCAGGAGAGATTTTCCAACTTTGTCGGCTGCTGGTAGCACCTCGGCTGGTGCCTGGTGAAGCTGGGGAGCGTGCTCCTGTCGGAGCAGATCTAGCTATGATCGACCTCACGCCTGTGCCTGTTTCCAGCTCAGAGATTCGTTGCCGTTTGCGGCAGGGGCGATCTGTCCTTTATCTGGTGCCTCCGGCAGTCAACTCTCTCTTGACTGCGCATTCGTATTACCAAACCACTCCTAATCTGGAGCAAACTGGCTTGCTTCCAGGATAGGTAAGCAGGAGCGTTGTGACAATGGAAAGTATCGCCGAAGGAATTCCTGCCTCTTTGACTTTAAAGTCTGCACAAGAGTGGGTAGCTTCTCGCGTGTCCAGCAAGCGCCTCAGGCATACCTCGGGTGTAGTGGCAACTGTTCGCCTTCTTGCTCAGTGTGCTGGATGCTCTCCATTCTTGTCAGAGTTGTGCGCCTGGCTTCATGATGCTTGCAAAGATATGCCGGCTCACGAACTTGTGCACCTGGCTGAAGATGCCGGGCTGCAATTGCTCCCAATCGAGCGGTTGAATGGGCACCTTTTGCATGGACCGGTAGCAGCCATTACTGTACAAAGAGAGCTGTGCATAACCAATATGAATGTTCTCGATGCTATCAGCCAGCATACTTTAGGTGCCGCGCCCATGTCGGCACTTGCCCAGGTGATCTATCTGTCCGACTGGTTGGAGCCAGGCAGACCTCAACGTTATACACAACCAATCTGGCAAGCGCTTGACCTTCATGGAACCAATGATCTGGACCGGGCGGTTGTAGTTGCCTGCGACCTCTTATGCAAGCATCTCATTGAAACCGGTAAGCTGATTCATCCGACAACAGTAGCTGTGCGCAACTATTACATTACCCGCATTAATTAGTGCCGGAATGGTTGCGGCAAGACACAAAGCAGAGACGAAAATCGAGCCTTGTTTCACCTGAAGTTTATATTAGGAGCTAATCTTCAGGAGCTGGCATTTCGGCTGGAGAATCTTTCTTGCTGCCAAGAAGTCTCAAGTTGGAGGCGTTAATGAGCGGCTTGGCATGCTTGACACCGGCGTCATCAGTCCAACGGCTGAAGTCGAGCCGCCCTTCAACTCCTATCAGGCTGCCCTTGCGTACATATTCGCCAGCTACTTCAGCTTGTCTGCCCCAGAGAGTGATGTCAAACCAGTCTGTCTCGCGCTCTTTTGTCGGGCGATTAACAGCTAAACTGAAAGTGGTTTTTACCCGTCCTGATTCGAAATAGCGCATCTCCGGATCTTGTCCTGCACGCCCTACGAGGATGACTGAATTAACCATATTTTCTCCTCTTGGCTGCCCGAGCAGCTCTGCGCTTGCTGCCACTTCTCTAATGTTCGACAGAAAACTGAGGCGACAGCTTTTCACTTTTGCCTTATTTTATACATAATCAGTTTAGCTCTTCATGATAATTTTTCTCCCTCGCCCCACTAAATGGAGCGCAGCTCCTTGTGCTGTCTTCAATTGAGCCAGCACCAAATGCCGTTAAGTTAGGGCTTAAGGGTGTGTAGATACAGCGTGCGGGTTGCACGCGCCCGCTGGACGGATGCACTCCGTTCCTTAGTATGTTGGTCGTGTTGGGATTTTAATTCCAACTGTGGATGAAGAAACTGGGAAGAAGCCACGGCGTTAGCGCTTGCTGCGATAGCCAAAGAGAATGCAACTTAGAAACCGTGCTTCTTTGCCCATTTAGTCAACTGCGCAGTATCTTCCAGTTCAAGTTTTTCTCTGAGATGGTTAAGCGCTTCTTCAAGAGAAGCCTCTGAAATACTCATCTGTTGAGCAATCTGTGGCAATTTGCGGCGTGTTGTCAACTGCCGCAAGAGCGAGCGTTCGACAGAAGTGAGTTTGGTCAGGTGTCGTGGCAGTGAAGGAGATATTACGCCACGCGAGCCGCGTGAAACCATAAGCATTGCCATGCGAGTGAGCGCCGGGGAATCTGATTTAAGTACGTATGCAGCTGCTCCAGCATCGAGAAGGTCTTGTACGTCAGCTGCTTTACTGTCACTGGCAAAAATTACTACTTGTGACCTGGGCAGTGTGGCAAACCGTCTGAGCAGGTCAAAAGTAGTCAACAGTCCGGGCAGATGAAGATCCAGAAGGATTATGTCTGGCAGAAGTTGTTGAGCTACTTTCCAGGACTCATCAGATGTCTCTGCTTCGGCTACAACCTGTATGACCCCTGGAGTTGTCAAATCGTGCACTGCCTGCTGCCGGGAAGGTGCATGGTCATCAACAACCATAAGTCGAATCATTGTGGTCTTCTTTCCTGCCTTGTTAACCGTTGTTACTACAGATAACAGGATACACTGTCCGGTCCCGGCACTTTGCTCTTAAGTTAGTGTCATCTTTCACCTTTACAGCCAGAGTGCAATGACATCAACATATAATGTCGTCAGACAGAAGAGCGTTATAGATCAGCTCTTACCTTTTTAGCGAGAGAAAAAAGAATGAGAAAACTGCCAGTCCTTACTGCTTTGTCAGCAGCAGCCCTTATACTCGGCATTGCCGTTGCGAGCCCAGGTTCATTGGCGTGGCCACATCAGAAAGGGGGAACACAATTGTCTCAACAAGTTTTTCCAATGGGTCCTGATACTGAAGGTTTCTACACTTCTTCCACCGGTTTGAAGTTTAAAGATGCCAAAGTTGGCGAAGGACAGCGTCCCCAGCGCGGTCAGACAGTGGTAGTTCATTACACCGGTTGGCTTACAAACGGGCAGAAGTTTGACAGCTCAGTTGATCGTGGGCAACCGTTTGAATTTGTTCTTGGTGCCGGACAGGTTATCAAAGGCTGGGATGAAGGTGTAGGCAGTATGCATATAGGTGGACAGCGCCGGCTGGTTATACCTCCGCAGCTAGGTTATGGAGCCCGTGGCGCCGGTGGTAGTATCCCACCAAATGCGACGCTCGTTTTTGATGTGCAGCTTCTTGGAGTGAAGTAGAGACTCATCTCTCACACGCCTAGCCGCTGCTTCCTGAGCGAGGTAGTGCACAGTATGGATACCGATCGACAAGTTTTTGCTTGACCACTTGTGCTTGAGCAGCAACTTTGCTTGCCGCTGCTTTTCGAGCTGTCCGGGTTAGAAGTTGTGCATAACTTTCCAGGGCGGCAGCTAAGGCAGGGCTTGCGTGCCTATTATTAAGCTCTTTGCAAAAGGGTGCCTTTTGCAAGCTGGGCAGCGCATGCTTGAACAACTGTTCTGCTGTGGCATACTTGCCCTGCTCAGTCAAACTGCCAGCAAGACAAGCCGAAACATAGGCGCGTAGCTCCTCTTGAGATAAGGTTGCTTCTCCCAGCGACCAGTCCGAGATTGAGACTCTAACAGATGGCTGTTGCCGTGGCAAAGAGATGATTGGCGGTATATAAGGTAGTGATGCATGGTTTCTAAAGTATGGATCAATGCGTGCAGCTCCCTCACCATTCCAATATGTAATGTCGGCATGACCGGTTGCTGCAGTGCCGGCTGGTGTAAGGTCTGGCTTTGACCACCAGAAGCCGACTGGTTTAACTGCTTGAGCCGGCGCATCTGTATTAACAGTCCTGGCAATGAGGCTACGATACAGCTTGTCAGCCAGTGCATATTGCTTCTCTTTGCGGTAGATCAAGGCAAGGTCAAGCAGCTTATCTATAGAGGCGTTGGGATTTTTTGTCTCGGGCTGGTTGAGTAGCTCGTTGGCAGTCTTTGTGTTTTCCTGGAGGTAATAAATGTGAGCTAACTGCAATAGCGGATCTTGACTGGAATGGCTAGCGGACTCTTGAGTGGGATGGTCTAACAGTTTCTTGTATAGTGCTGCCGCCTCCTGATATTTCGCCTGCCTGAGCAATACTTCTGCGAGCAACTTCATAAGTGAGCTGTCTGAATTGCAGCCCTCTGTGTCAGATATATTTAGCTGTTGCTTTAAGAATGTTTCTGATTGTCTAAATGCTTGGCGCGAATTTAGAGCTTCGGCAATTTCGGAGATGAACCAGGTGGTGCTAGCCGGATCACAGAGGTTTTGATGCACGGCAATACCAATTGCTCGCTGGAACAGTAGTCCAGCATGATCAAACTGTTTGGAGTCGACTGCAAACCAGGCAAGATCGTTTAAAGCTTCTGCTGTTTGGCGACTTTCCACACCATAGACCTTTTCAGCAACAGCAAGTGAGTCGGTTAGAAGCTGCTCTTCATCCTTAAACTTTCCTTGCCTTCTATACGCCAGGGCAAGGTTGCAGCGCGTATTATTGGCTATCTCCTCTTGGGCTGTAGCCCTGATACTGAGCGCCTTCTTCAGAGCAAGTTCTGCGGCTGAATTGTGATTCTGGCTGAAGTGATACCAGGCGAGATGGCTGAGACAATCGGCTAGATCTGACGATGGTTCACCATGGTCGTGTTTGAACTGTGAAACAAGGTTCTTGTAAAGCGCCTCAGCATCAGGTGCCCGGTGCTGGGACACATAAAATGATGCAAGTTGTTCTCGGGCTTCCACTGTGGAGGGGTGCAGCGCTCCGGCATGTATGGAGCTCACCTGCAGACGCTTGTGGAATGCTTCTTCTGCCTGCTTATAGCGGCGCAGATCCAGGTAGAATCGGCCAAGATCGCCCAGCGCTCTGGCGTTAGCTGTCCAGTTGGAGTCCACTGACTGAGCAGGAGGTAGAGCTTGCTGGTAAAGCTGTTCTGCAAGTAACGACTGTCCTTCCTTGATATATAGCGATCCCAGCAGGTTGCGGATTTCACAGGTGCGTGCATTGCCGACACCGGCAGACAGGCTGCTTATTTCTAGCGCTTGCTTAAGTGATTGTGTCGCAGCGGCATGTCTGGCTGAGAGCCACTGGCAGTTTGCCAGGGAGATCAGGTCTTCAGCAAGATCGATTCGGCAAGAAGATCCCTTCTCTTTCTCCAATGCTATTGCCTTCTCGAAAGCTGTTTTTGCCAGAGAAATCTGTCCCTTTAGACAGTAATTCGTTGCTTGTTGTCGCAAGGGTAATAGCTCTTTGTTCAATGCAAAGCGCTTAGCTCTTACAAGCAATGATTCACTGTGTGATTGGTCGGAGAGCTTACAGCTCTTACGGCTTGAGTAAAACAGGGCAAGCTGCAGGAGGGCAGTTTCTGTGCAGAGGTGGAGAGTACCGTCAGTCTCCCTGGTGCGCTCTACTGTCTCTTTGAATAACCTTTCGGCAGCCGTATTCTTGCCAGCCAGCGCATAGCACCAGGCAAGATCTAACGCAGAGCGCAGGCGCTCATTAGAGGCTGCCCATAGCCACAGCTCTCCTGTCTGCCACCCTTGTTGAGTTATTGTTGAGACCTCTTTGTATAGCAGTTCACACTCTAAGTACCTGCCGGTGTTCTGGTAGCAGCGGGCAAGATTGCGCAGGCTCTGTATGAGCCGAGAGTTACCAGGAATACTTAACTTGCGTCTCTCAGCAACTGAGCGCTTGCATATTGGTTCTGCTTCCTTGTACTCCTGCCTTTCCAGGTAACAGCCAGCCAGCTCGTCGAGAATGTCAGCCAGTGCCTTATGATCTACTGGTTTGAAATCTGCCTTCGCTAAGAGTTGGGCGACCAGCAACTGTGTTAATTCGCGAGGAGCTTTGCCCCGCCCTAAAACGTTATAGTCAAAAGTAAACTGGATATCAACTTTAGCAGGCGCTCCCTCTGGAAGCGAGCTGAAAGGTGATGCCCAGCGCACTGCAGCAATCGCTGCTTGATCAACCTGCTTGATAGCAGATGTGGTTTCAATTGTGATATTTGATGCTTTACCTCTGGAGTCCACCTGGAAGGTAACACTAACTTGTTTTGACACATCGGCAATAGGTGGATGCCAGTTCTCCTTAATCTTCAGTTGCAGAGCCGCCATGTACGGCCCATAGTCAACGTTGCTGTTCTGCTCGGATACCACCGGCGCTGTCGTTGTCAATTTATCAGCAGGTGCTGAGTTGGCGGCAGGCAGGTCTTGTCCTGCCGCCAACTCAGCACCGATGGTGATCAACAGTAATGCAACTAGTAGTGCGTTTCCAAAGTATCGATACAATCGGACCGTTCGTAGGGACGCATTATATTGGCCCCGGCGGATACAATCCGTCCCCACGGGTGTCGCGTTCTTCAGGAAACGCACTGGTAGCAAAGTGACAGTCTTGGGAATTTTTTGCATCACTGCGTATCTGCTTTGGGCGACAGTTGTGACCATAGTTGCTATTTCGCCTTGAAAATCTCCTCAAGATTGTGGAGCCCATATCCTGACTGCGAAAGTTGAGTGGGTCTAAAGTTGCCGAGTGTATTTCTTGCTCCAACAATACTCATTGGCGTGACCAGATAAATCATTGGAGCTTGATCATAAATGATTTGCTGATACTCATCATAAATTTTTCGGCGTTGCACAACGTCCAGCGTTGCTGCCCCATTGTTAAACAGCTCATCAATGCGTCGTTCCCAGGGGCGGACATCTTTGACGACTATCTTGCCTTTAGAATCGGGCAATCGCTGATCGAAAAGGTGCAGGCGTCCGTCACTCTTGTATTCGTTAGCACCGTCGTTTGGCTCCAGCGGGTCTCCCGGACTTAGCGACATGATGCAAGCCTGCCAATCGAGCGAATTGCTAATCTTGTCTCCAATGATATTAAAGTCGATGAGCTGAAAGTTGACCTTCATTCCCAGTTTCTTTAAGTCATCAACAATCATGTTTCCTACTGATTCATAGAAGGTGCCTCCAGCTGTAGCCAGCAGATCAAACTCAACCTTATTGCCTGAGCGATCGTAAAGGCAACCGTCATCTTTCTTGACGAAACCGGACTTTTGCAAAAGTGAAGCTGCATAAGATAGGTCTTGAGAAAATGTTGATAGCGCCTTATTGCAATAAGGGCTGGCCGGGGGCTCGGCTGTAAAAAGTGGTGAGCCCAGTCCCTTGAGATAATTCGCTACCATATTGTTGCGATTAATGGCGTGATTTATCGCCTGGCGGAAATTAACGTCGTTAAACCAGACTGATTTAACTGGATCCACATAAGGCTTATGAGTCTTCGGGCTGATGCGCTTGTTCATGTTGAAAGTGACAAAAGTGGTGCCTATTCCCGGGCCAAGATTGTAGAGCTTGAATTTAAGCGCTTCTTGCTGCCCTAGCAGCTCTGAAACATCGCGTGACCTGATGGCTGTCAGGTCGATCTCTTTGCCGCGAAACTTGAGCAGATTAGTATTTACCTCTGGAACAATCGTATAGATCAACCGTTTTAAATAAGGCAGCTGTTTCTTGTCACGATTAACCATATAAAAGTTCTTTGTTGCTACAAACTCGAGGCGTTGAGAAGGGACATAGCGGTCGAGCACAAACGGTCCACAGGTGACAAGCGACTTTGGATTGCAGCTTATTACCCAGAGCTGCTGGAAAAGGTCTCTACCGTTGGTGGCGGCAATAATCGGCGCGACAACATGTTTGGGTGCAATTGGCATGCCGAGCAACCGGCCAAACGGGGCAAAAGGTTTGGGCGTAACAAACTTGTTGGTCAGTTCATCGACTACTGTCACTGTGGGTGATTTACCGTCTATCGTTGTCACATCACGAAGTGATGAATTGCCATATCCGCCGGCTATGATTGTGTTCCATGTAAAAGCTACATCATCTGCAGTAATAGGCTTGCCATCCGACCATGTTAGCCCTTTGCGCAATCTGGTTATATAAGTAACACCGTCCGGTTCGACCTTGAATGTCTCTGCCAGGTCAGGGAAAAGATCTCCAGTATAAGGATCAACGTTTATAAGACCGCTAAACATAAGTCCGGACAGCTGTCTCGATGGCACATCGTTACATGTCCAGGGATTGACCACCTTAGGGTCAGTACCAACTATCGATTGAACAAATGTTCCACCATAGGTTCCGGCAGCAAAGCGTCCGGTCCTCATTTCGACATTGTTCACAAGAACTGTCTGGTATGGTCCAGGATAAGCAGGGTGCACCACAGGCAGTGCATTCTTGTTGTCTTTGACGGTTGACAATGTCGGCTCATGAGCGGTCTTGCTTGGAGGACGTCTGCCACAGCGAGTCAATGCAAATGCGGCAACGAGTGATAGGACCAGAAGTGGGATCACAAACTTAAATATGCCAGCAGAACGTTCTTCGTTTGCCACTATCATTACCTCGTTATGTGTGGGACAGGTTTCTCAAACAGCTCAGGAGCAAATGATTGAACAGAATTGGCTGTAATGGCGCCACCAAAATTTGGCAGCTCGCCGCCACGCTCAGATATTGCTCTTACTGCTACAACGCCCAGCACTTTGCCGCGTTGGCTGACCACAGGACCACCGCTGTTGCCCTTAGCAACCGGCGCGTCAACTTGCAAAATGTGTGGAGCAACACGGCTGATGCGTCCAGAGCTAAAAGTAGGCGAATAATATTTGGAGGCATCAACATCTATCTGCTCAGAGGCAGCCGGGTATCCTATGACCTGAATCTCCTGACCTTCTTCTGCCGGCAGCGGATCAAACTCCAGCAAAGTAGCGACAGTGCCTGAGACTGTCAAGAAAGCAAGATCAGGATCTGTGTCAAACTTAGCCACTTTGTAAAGTTGAGCAGGCAGCGCCTGCTGTGAGACCGGTCCAGGTGCGTGCAAGAAATAGCCGGTTTCTGAATCAACCCCTACAAGTTCAAGGTACTTGTGAAAAAGCAGGCGTGCAGGGTCTGCCTTAACGGCAAGATAGGTCTCATAAGTATCCCAGATGGCGTCGGCAGTGGTCTGATAAGTGGCCATTTCTGCGGCGGACATTTCTTTCTTCACTGCCAGGTTGACGATGAAGAGAAGCTCTCGCATCCGTTTGTCTATAGCACCGGTGGTGCCTGTCTGTTCAGCGTAAAGACGCATTCCGGCAAAAAAACGCTCGCACTCTTTGACAATCGGATCACCGCTGTCTACAACATGTCTGTTAGTTAAAAAGAATGTCTTGTCAGCACGAACTGTCTTAACAGGGAAGGCGGTTCCAAAGCCTACAACTCTATAGCCTTTGTCATCTGGAGTAGTTGTGTATACAGGCAGGTGCAATCTGGGTGAGAGATCAGACAGTTGCGCCCAGAAACCGTTCCGCAAGTGCAGCTTCAGACCTACGTTAACCTTGTACACCTGTGTCTTGAGATGCTTGTCCAGCTTTTCCCAGGTCTCTCCGGACAGCGCCGGTTGCGACAATGTGGACAACTGTAACAGCAGAAGACACAGCACCGGTGCCCAAGTTTTGCCAGCCTGTAAGATTGCGCGTGGCGACATTTGAGAACACGTCTGTAAGCAGTTTATTTTCAAGCTACACCATGGTTGACTGCTGAGTTATCATTATTGGGAGATTATAGAGCCACCTCTATCTCAAATGTTCTTTGCCAGGGGTGGCGGAGGTTAACTGCCGGCACGGATAAATCCAGTGCGGCAGCTAACTGATTAAGATATGGGTCCATACTGCTGCTGAGCTGTGCGGAGGAGGCAGGACCTGACAGAGTCTTTCTTACTACTGCTTGATAAGCCCAGTCGTCTGCCAGGCGCACAAACAAGCATGTCTTGAGGTTCTGTGCCAGGTCGGTATGTTCGCTTGTTGGTGCTGCAGTGCGCCGTCCAGCAAACCACCTGGCTACTCCGGTAGCCAGAGCAGATCCGACAGTATTGCCTGTTGTATTCCAACCGGCGTAAGACCAGAGCCTGGCAAGCAACTCCGGGCGCTTTAGCAAAGCCTCGATGAGAGCTGGATCTGCCCCGTTAGCATAAGCAACATCACAAAGAACAACAGGTTGTTGTCCGTCAGTCAGTGCAGCTAATGTCTGTTCGACAGAGCTGGTTGTGTCGAGCGAACGCAAATCATCTTGACCAGGTAGATAAATATGATCTCCTTGATAGCCGGGGCGCCCGTGAATAAGAACAGTAAAATCGGCAGCTGTAGAGCAACGATCTGTCTGAGTGATGGCAGAAGCTGCCAGCTGAGAGGCAACTGTCTCGCTGATAGACTGTCCTTCATAGCGGCTCGGGCAGGAAGCAGTTTCCGGGCTGCTGTAAATTACCTGGGCGCAGGGGCTGACACCGGCAAGCTGTATGAGCCAGCGGGAGAGCATGGTCAGTACAACCTCATCTGCTCCGGGGTAACAGAGAGCTTTATGGGACAGGTGCAACTGTCCAGCCAATTGGAGCAGACGCTCTTTCTCCAGGATATTCAGCCCGAAAGCTCCGGAGTCATCAAGACTGAAGATAAGAAGATTGAGAGCTTCACTTTTGAGATAAGTGTTGAGGAGAGCTCTGTTAACGTGAAAGTTGCGCCGACGCCCCTGCAGATAATCGCTTAAGATTTCTGCCGGGACTTGGTCTTCTATCCGGGCTAGAGAACCGGAGGCGATTTTCTGACCACGAGTGAGCTGGTGCAACAGATATGACCAGGCAAAAATCTCGCGGCCATAATGAGCCCAGTAAGGCTTCTCTTCTGTTGGATCATAATTGTCTGAAATACGCATTATGCTGGCTTGAGCAAAAACTGGTCCGTTCAACTGACGGCACCACTTCTTCAGGCAGCCGGCACGCTTAAGCAGCTGATCAACTGTGTCGGCAGAGCGCCTGGAGGCTACTAAACCGCCATAAAGCAAGCTGTCCAGGCAGAGCAGCATTGAGTCGGGGGCAGAGTGCGATAAAGTTGAATCAATCCAGCTAATGAGACGGTCGGGCTTGGCCGGGCAGGTCAGCGAGCCTAAAATGTGTCTGGGTGGAGTAGTTACCTCCACTCCTGCCAAATGCGCTACCAAATGCGGATAAACGCAGGTGACCGGTCTGTCATCAAGCGGCAAAATAAGTGTTTTCAAGGTCGTCCCGAACCTACTCCGTAAGCCGGGTTTGTCACATGCTGGCTCGGCATTGTTGTCTCCGGGACAAACTTGAGCCCTTTCTTCTGTTCATTCTCGGCTGCAACCAATACACCATTTTTGACGCCAATTTGACCTTCTGAGGTAACAGGCGATGCAATTTCCAGGTCGGTAAAGTCAGGTGAGCTCCAGAGAGCTGCCTCGAAGAAAAGTGGTTGACCTATGAGGTCACCTTCTATTGGTGTCTCAATAACTAGCTGTAGTATACCGCCCTCCGGTATCTGCCCTACTGATACCAGCTTGCGATCAGCGCCCAGCCTGACAGCGTGACCGAAGACAGGTTTAGCCCCTGAGCTTTTATCTGCCATTGCCAGAGCTGCCCAGTAGCCTGGACGTCCCTTAATTGTGAATTCAGCAGTCTTGCCAATGACCATACGTCCGGGAAGATAAAGCTTTGACTGCACCAGCCTGTCAGATAGGCTCCTGTGAGCCAGCTGATGGGTGCTGCCAGCACCGCCGCCTCCAGGCAATATGAGAGCATCTGACGGCGACTGGTCGGTGTCGCGAGAGGTCATAACGGCTTGCACCATAGCTTGTCCGCCAGAGGTAGCTGGTCCAAATGGAGTGGAAAGCGTCTTCAATAAGTTGGATGGTCCGTATATGTCAGCTGCAAGCGCGCCGCACAAGCAGTTACCTGCCAGGAGAAGAAGGAGATGCAAAGTTATGTAATGGCGGAAATGTAAGTTCACTGCATCTTTCATGTATGTTATGGATAACCTAAATAGTATCACCGGCTGGAGAGGCAACGGAAGTGAGCGCTCCTCACCAAGAGATAAAAAGGTTGGTGGCTGATGCCATCTTCTCGCCTGCAGCTTTAAAAAATCTGACAATCAGTATGGTTGCAGAAAATATCCCTCTTGTTGAGGCCTTTTGGCTGGCAGCTGCCTTACATGTTTTGCTCCTTCCTGTCTTATGGTGCATGGGTTGGGCTTTGCCATGGCCGAAATCGCCGGTAGTGACATCAGTAATTGAAATTGACCTGAGCTGTTGGCCGCGGCTTGGTAAGGCTAAGAAGCTGTTTGAGTTCAGGGATCCACGTTTCAATAATTAGAGATTTTTAGGTGAGCTTTGCGCCGGTTCCTTTAATATGAAAATGCTCATATAGGCAATACAGAGCCGGATCCCGGCTGGATGTCAGGTAGTTCCTGGCAAGCATTGAACTCTTCTTTATAACCCAGCGTTATCACAGATATACGCATGCTTCCAGCTGGGCATACTTATGCCACATGCTGGGGCACAGGTGAGTTCTATGCGCTGAAGGTCGAGCAGGAGTCTCTGTGCTCATGTACTGGTGAGACGTTCACAATCTGGTGGAGCTTAACTCTAGCACCATTTTTAATGAGGTATTTTTTGTGACTTCCAGTATGCTAGCCTCAGATCGAGATATCTTTTTAGCTAAACCAGGCGAAATAGCGCCAGGAGGAGCCGAATCGATATATAAGATCGGCCAGAAATATATTCGCAATCCAGCAGGTTCACTAGCGGGAGTATCAGTGTCAGTATCAATCAGCGGCAAGGAATGGAGATTTCCTCCTGAAATTCAGGTAGATGACACGCTTAAGGAAGCTGCAGGTGGCTCGCTCCTCCTGTCAAAACTTCTTACGAGACGTGGTATTCATACGGCAGCTGATGCTGAGATCTTTTTGCATCCTGACAAGTACAGTCCAAGCAGCCCGATGGAGCTGCCAGATATGCCGCGGGCCATCATGCGCGTTAGCCAGGCAATTGCACAAAAGGAGCATATCACCATATATGGTGACTATGATGTCGATGGTGTTACCGGCACTGCTGTCCTGGTTTCAGTCTTGCGCAAGATAGGCGCCGATGTCGACTTTTATATACCCAACCGAGATGGTGAAGGTTACGGTCTCAATCTCAAAGCAATCAGTATTCTTGCCAGTAAGAGAAGAACAAAGCTTCTCATTACCTGTGATTGCGGAGTAGGAAATTTTGCCGAAGTTAATTTCGCTCGCTCTCTTGGGGTGGATACAATTGTCACCGATCATCACACCATGCCCGAAATGTTACCGCCAGCAGTAGCAATTTTACATCCAAAGCGACTGACTGAAGAGCACCCGCTCTGGCATCTTCCTGGGGTCGGTGTTGCTTATAAGCTGTGTGAAGCTCTGTTGCTTGACAGGGGTTGTCCTGACGAAATCGGACAACTGCTCGATTTTGTCACTTTAGGTATGATTGCAGATCTGGTTCCGCTAGTTCGCGAAAATCGCTATCTGGTTCAGATTGGTTTGCCCAGGCTCGTAGAGTCGAGTAGACCCGGATTGAAAGCGTTGTTATCGCAAGTTAAAATGAGTGGCGGCACCGATATGGTAGGCTTTGGGCTGGCTCCAAGAATAAATGCGGTAGGACGTCTCTCTGATGCCACAACGGCTGTAGAGCTGATGCTGACAGACGATACTGCCACAGCTGAAAAGATAGCAGCCCAGTTGAAAACGGAAAATCTTCGCCGGCAGGAACTTTGCGATCAGATATTCCACGAGGCAGAGCAGATGCTTGCCCAGAGGAGCGACCTGTCTACCAGTAGAGCGATTGTCATCTACAAAGAAGGCTGGCATCACGGAGTAGTTGGCATTGTCGCCTCCCGTCTGGTCGATAAGTATCACAGACCGGTTTTTATAGGTGAGCTTGATCCAGACGAGAAAATAGTGCGTGGGTCGGCCAGGGGTGTCGATGGCATCGATATTTATGAAGTGCTGAAAGCTAACGAGCAGCTGCTAAACCGTTGGGGCGGGCACAAGGCTGCTGCCGGATTTGCACTTGATGCCGATAAGGCAGAGACCTTTGTTCGAGCTATAACTGCTACCTGTAATCAGCTTCTCAGTGAACAAAGCTTAAGAGCTGTGCTCGAACTGGATGCTGTTCTGGCACCGTCTGAAATGTCGATGGAGTTGGTCAGGCAGCTTTCCAAGCTGGCACCGTTTGGCATGGGCAATAAAAAGCCGCTTCTCTCCATGAGACGTCTGGTTTGTACTGGCAGCAGAGCTCTCGGCAAAGAGGGCAAGCACAGCCGGATCATTCTTCGGGATCCGGATTCTAAAAGTGTATTCGAAAGCGTGATGTGGAACAGTAAGGGACGGATACCGCCAGATAATCAGATGCTGGACGTAGCCTTTAACGCTGAGATTAACAGTTATAACGGGCAGGATAAGCTTCAGCTCATGCTGTCTGACTGGATGAATGTAAACGGCGATGAAGGTAAGAAGTCATCTCTTGCTGCCAGTGTCACAAATCCCCAACAGTCAGGTTTTCTTGCCTGTACAAGTGAGCCGGTAGTGGAGCTAGCAGTTGGGCAAGAATGGGTGGCAACGGCTTCGCGTGATCTGGTAATTGCCGACAGTGGTTCATCTGCTGTTGACAATAGTGGCACACCAGCGGCGGTGCGTACTGATCGCTTGGCGACAACTAACATTACCTGGAAAGATCTGCGCGATCATAGTGATGCTGAAGCATTGCTCCAGGCAGCAAGTCGGAAGCTGGGGGCGCAGCTGGCTGTTTTTAACGAGACTTTAAGTGCGAGCAGGTCAGCAACTTTTGTCGATAGAACCACCATAGGCAAACAGTCGCACCTGCTGCTCTGGCAGTATCCGCCGTCGGCGCAGCTGTTTAAGACTCTTATCGAGAAGTCGGGGGCACGCCACATCTACCTGCTCCGCTCGCAAGCTCAGATAGCGGATAATCCTTCTGAGTTTCTACGCAAGCTTACCGGTCTTGTCCGCTTTGCAATCAACAAGCGTGATGGGTTAGCGCAGGGAGATAAGTTGGGCGCAGCACTCGGCACGACCAAAATGGCGATTGCCTTAGGATTGACAATCTTGCGCAAGCTGAATGTCATCGATTGGTTTGCCGAGGACGGCTGGATACATTTAGATCTTCTGGATAATCCGTTAAGCTCTGCTGAAAAGTTATCAGAATTCCGCCAGCTTGCCAGCTGTCTTGCTGACATCCATGAGTTCCGGCGCTGGTGTGCTGAGGGCAGCCTCAAAGAGTTACAATTGTCAGTTACGCCAAATCAAATAGACTTGAGCACTTGGCAGGGCGCACCCAGGAGGGCAGTCGATGAATTGCAGGACTCACGAGACAACGACGACACAATCGGAGCTGTTGCCGTTGGCGCAGAGTAAGATTGATTGGCTGAAAAGCACAATTCGCGACATCCCAGATTTCCCTAAACCAGGGATTATCTTTAAGGACCTGACTACGCTGCTTAACAACGCCGAGGCGTTTGCTTATGTCATTGATGTCCTTGCTGCGAAGTATCAGCCGATGCAACCTGCATATATTGCCGGCATAGAGGCACGCGGTTTTATTATTGGATCTGCGCTTGCTTATAAGATGGGTACAGGTTTTGTGCCAGTTCGTAAGCCTGGCAAACTTCCTTATCAGGTCGAGCGTCAGAGCTACCAGCTTGAGTATGGCTCCGACTCTGTTGAGGTTCATGTAGATGCTGTGCCGGACGGCAGTACTGTAGTGCTTGTCGATGATCTGCTTGCCACAGGTGGCACTGCTCTAGCAGCTTATCAGCTGCTCGGCAAGGTTGGTGCCAATGTTGTCGGTATAGGTTTTGTCACAGAGCTAAGCTTCCTGTCAGGACGATGCAAACTTCCAGCCAACGTCGACATTTTCTCTATGCTTTCTTTCTAGAGATGCAGGCGCCGAAACGAGCACATCAGCTGCAAATCAAGAGTTGCAGCATGTTAGAATTACCACATCCAGGACGTCTTGAATGGTTGCCAGAAACCCATTAGGTTTTTTACCAGGATCCTTACCGACGGTCATGATGCAAAGCAAGCCAGAGAGCAGCGTGCCAGGAATGTCGGAGAGCCGAACCGATCTGCTCGCTACTGTTGCCGGACTGCCTGCGCATCCCTTCCTTTTCGCTCTGGCTACGATCATGGCCACTCTTGGTGAAGTCAAGTTCGGACTGTTGTGGCAGGAATCTTTGCCGGCGCTCACCATTCTGGAAATTATCATAGCAGTGGTTTTCGCCTGCTGCCTGCTTCTGGCGAAGGACAGGCACAAGGCCGGACTGGCAAGTTCGTCTTTTCTTGCCTGGTTCGTTCTTTATCGAGTAGCACTGGAAGGCACGGTGATGGTATCACGCTCGGTGTTATCGGCGCCGCTTCCCGCCTGGTTGTTCCTGCTTGTCTATTGCGTACTTGGAGTGGCCGGTCTGCTTGTTTTGTTGAAAGATAGATGGACCTTCAAGGAAAAAACCGTAACAATCCAGCACCAGTCCGCGACCGGGAGCCTCAACCTGGTCTCCCTGATCATGATTGTTTTTAGCCTGCTTCCGTTGTATTTCTTCTACTCGGAGCTGGAACAATTGAGCGCGCAAATGCAAACGGAGATGCGTGCGGAGCTGAAACTGTCCGGTATTGTAGCCGCAAGAAAACCGGACATCTACTACATTATGGCCGACGGCTTCCCCGGCTCGCAGACCCTGCACGAATTCTGGCGATATGACAACACTCCATTCATTGATTTTCTGAAAGCGCGAAGATTCTGCGTCGTTGAGAAATCAGCCTCCAACTATGACCGCACCTTCTTTTCGCTTGCCTCCACGATGAATATGCAGTATTTGCATGATCCGGTCGGCTTCTACAAAAAGCATCCCGGTCACATGTATGCTTACGATTGGTTGAGCCAGCACAACAGCGTCATGCGGCTGCTCAAACAACTGGGCTACAGGTTAATCAATGTTTCTTCGGGAGACGGCTCAACGAGGGATATGCCCGATGCCGATCTGAATATTGCCGCATCGCCTGTGAACATGTTCACGGCAGCATTTTTGCAACTGACGCCCATCTTCACTCTGGAAAGCTATTTCCATATGATCAGAGACCAGCTGATCCGTGTGGAATTGGCTCCCGGCGAACGCCTTCCTGAAATAGTGAAGATGGATTCTCCCAAGTTCGTGCTCATTCACAGCATGCTTTCGCATCAGCCTTACATATTCGATGACAGGGGCAATCCTCTGCCGCTGGACCCGGCCCTGCAAAACCAGGCGGGAAATCCCGAGTCCTTTTTGAAGCAGCTTAAATTCACCGAATCTCAACTTGAAAAATGGATAGATATCATTCTGTCTTCTGCAAAGGAACCGCCGGTCATCATGCTTCAATCAGATCACGGACCTCAATTTGCCACCGACACAATCAGTGAGTTCTATAACGAGCACATGCGCAATCTGGGGGCATACCTTGTTCCGGGTTGCGACAGGCCGCCGGATCAATCAATGACTAATGTGAACAGTTTTCGCCAGCTTTTCAACTGCTACTTTCAGGCAAACTTGCCTCCTCTCCCCAACAAAGCGTTTTGTGCCGCAAATGCCGATGATTTTGACCTGAAAGAAGTCTATTCACAACTCGATTTTTCCCACGGCGATAAGGGCTGGCATTTTAAGACCATGCCGAACAAGGGAGAGATTATAAATCTCTTACACGCGAGCAAACCCGGCTTTTAGTCCTGGACTTATCAACCCGACGCCCGACATCGAGCCTTCCAGACCAGGAGTTCTGACGTTTAGTCTCAGTACGCCTGCAGGCAGCTCCCTGGTTGTCTCTGTTTTTGCTGAATACTATGCAGCAGCACGTCTTGTGTTGCTCAGAGGCAAGCAGCTACGATTGAAGGAAGTTCTTGAGAGCCGAAGGCGGCCAGGCGGCACTTATTGGTTTAGCTGATCTTTCATGAATTGACCACAACAGTAGTTGAGATGGTGTTTCATCTTTGTTGTCCTTGGCGCAAGGTGCCACCAGGCACAGTTCATTGGCTGAGCGAAAAGATGGTATGACAAGAAGCTTTTTGTAAGTAGCGTCGGGCTGCACTGTTTGGATAGATCTGTCAGCTATAGTAAGCAAAGCGGTAGAGCCGCAGGAGCCTGGAATCGCTATCTTGCTGCCATCCTGACTAACTTCGAAATACTCAGGCAAGCTGCCAGAATCATCTTTGAACTGTCGTGGCAGGAGTGGCACCACCTGTCTGCCTGGATCGAGTGCAAATAGCGACAGGCGGGCAGGCAGATCAGTTGCGGTGCAGGGCAGGAGTAGATCAGCGCTACTGAAGAAGATCCGGCCATCCTTCTGGCACCGCACGCGTGCATTTTGCTGGAAAGGTAGGTCGACAAGACACACGGGCGCATAAGGTCCTGTCGTAAGGTTGCCGTGTTCATCAGACACAGTAATACTGAGCAGGGAAGCTAGCTGGAGATGCCCCAGAGGATTATTGTTCTTCTGTATAAAGATAACGCTTTGGCTGTCAGGCGACCAGTCAGGGAAGCGAGATGCACTCTCACTGAGCAGGCGGAGGGAAGTCGAAGCAGTAGGTGTTAGCGACAGGCGGTGGCAGCCATCGGAGGCCGATTTTGGTGATTGCACAATGACAACTTTCTGTCCGTCAGGAGAGAGTCTAATCCCATCAACTTTTTGTGTTGTTTTAAGCAACACAGTTTCTTCAAGCAGTGAAGTCCAGTTTACAGCTGCCACTTCTACTTGCCAGGAATTGACAGTTACTGCTTGAAGCTCCCGCCAGTGCGTACCGCAGATATCAGTTAAGGAGCGATTACAGTGAGCAAGGAGATAGAGCACAGCTTCTTGAGGCTCTGTGAGCTTATTAACTTGTTCGTTGGAGGAGAGTTTGTCAAAGTCTGCGTGACAGGATCGGATTGCTTGTTCGAGCACAGCTGACTCGTGGCTAATCTGTGCCACTTCCTTGGCTGAGAGCAACTGCTTGAGCTTCTCCCAGCTGCCGATCTGTGTTGACTTGACCAGAACAGCGTGTTTTGAATCTGGCATCCACTCTAGCTGTTCGATATCTGCAGCCAGCATTGGAGACAGGCTGCCATCAGTGTAGCCCAGATGCAAACCGTCTCCTGCAATTACAGCCATTGTTCTGGCGTCAGGCGTCCAGACAACTCGATTGGACGGTTGCTCATCACAGGCGGTTGTCACTAGCGCAGCAGCAAGCACCAGCAAAAGTTTGCCTAAGTTGTGCAGAGCTACCCTCCATTTCGTGCCGCTTCCCAGTGTTGATTGCTCTGCCATCGGATAGTCCTCGATCTTAGCTACAGCGCTGATTGTGTGCCCAGCATGCCTCTGAAAGTTGCTCTTCGCGCAACCGCCTGTAATCTCCGAAACGATCTGTAGTTTTTTGTTCAAGCTTGGATCAAGGTTTACTAATTGGACAATATTGAGCTCAGAGACAGCAGAGCTACTTTCTGAAGGCGAAACTTTCATCATCACAACTGTGTTCCTGGTCAACCGGTGAGGCTTGCCGGTGGCGGCGAATGAACCTCTGCTCAAACCACTGCTGTATATCGTCAATGTAGGAGAATACTACAGGCACGACAACAAGTGTGAGGATTGTTGATGTCATGAGTCCGCCTATGACTGCTACCGCCATTGGTGCTCTTGCTTCGGATCCTGCACCAATTCCCAGTGCAATTGGAGACATGCCGGCAATCATGGCTACAGTTGTCATCAAGATTGGCGGCATGCGTGCCTCGCCAGCGCTGATAATCGCTTGACGGCGAGGAATTCCGGCTTTCATCGACATAATTGAGTATTCGACCAGTAAGATGGCATTTTTTGTCACTAATCCCATGAGCATAACTACGCCTATCAAAGCGTACATGCCGATTGATTTGCCTGTGACGAAAAGTCCTATGAGCGCGCCACCTAAGGCTAGCGGCAGCGAGATCATGATGGTCATTGGCTGCAAGAATCCTTCAAACAGAAGGACCAGTACTGCGTAGATCAGCAGAACGGCTGCTCCGATGGCGGATCCAAAACCTTCAAAAACGTCGCGCTGAATTTCAGCATCGCCGGATGGCTGCTCCCGTATGCCGTGCGGTAGCGACTTGTAGGCAGGCAGTTTGTGTACCTGCTCAAGAGCCTGCCCAAGAGTCAGTTTGCCGAGAAGACTGGATGAAATGGAGACCTGGCGGGCGCGGTCAAAGCGATCAATCTGTGCTGCACCGCTTCCAAGGGCTACTTGAGCTACATTACGTAACGGAATCAGCCTGCCGTTATTACCTGTAACTTTCAGGTTGGCAATGATATTTAAATCATTGCGATAGCCTGGATCTAGCTGCACGCGGATATTGATCTGGCGATCTTTTAAGTTAAACTTTGCCAGGTTGTAATCTGTATCGCCTAATGTGGCGATAAGTGCAGTGCGGGCAATGGCCAGAACGGACACTCCTTGCTCGGCAGCTCTGGCAAAATCTGGGCGCACAATAATTTCGGGTCGCAGCAACGAGGCGCTGGATGTAACATCAGAGAGACCTGGTAGTTTACGCATCTGATCTGTGAGCGCTTCTGCAGCAGAGCTGAGAGCGTCCGGGTCGTTGCCGGTGAGTAAGACCTTGAGGGGCTTTCCGGGCATGCCGGCAGCGCGGGAGAAGCCCAGGCGTGCTCCTGGCACGCTTAACAGCTCTGGTCGGACTGAGTCTTCAAACTGCTTCTGGCTGAGCTTCCGTTGACCCTTCGGCTTGAGAGAAATAAATAGATTAGCTGAGTTGACTCCGCTGGGACCGGCGGCACTGCTACCGCCAATCATTGCAAAGACAGAGTCCACTTCGCCGCGAGCTTTGAGAATGAAAGTTAGTCTGTCCACTGCTCGGCGTGTGTCGCTAATCCTTGAGCCGGGTTGCAGTTCAACTTCAAGGAGCACCTTTCCGCGATCAACATCTCCTATGAGTGACGTGGGCAATAAAAAGATAGGAAAAAGACTGGCAACAAACACTCCGACTGCAATGGTCAGAGTCTTGGCGCGGTGTTGCATGGCCCAGACAAGAACGGTGTTATAAAAAACCGCCAGTTTGCCTGAGTGTTCCTTGGGCTGAATTGGTGTCATTGCAAAAGCGGCAATCATTGGTGTCACCATCCGTGCCACTGCCAGTGAGAAGAAGACTGCAACAGCCACAGTAAGCCCAAATTGTTTGAAGAATTGACCAGGTATTCCACCCATAAAAGCTACCGGAATAAAGGTCACCAGGATTGTCATTGTTGTAGCAATAACAGCTAAGCCAATCTCGGCTGACGCATCGACAGCTGCTTTGTAAGGGGTCTTTCGCATCCTGATGTGGCGTACTATGTTCTCAATCTCGACGATGGCGTCATCGACCAGTATCCCTATGACCAGCGCCAGCCCCAGCAGCGACATGTTATTGAGAGTGAAGCCGCACCACTTCATGACAGCAAAAGTAGGTATGGCAGAAAGTGGCATGGCGAGCGCCGATATTAATGTTGCCCTCCAGCTGCGCAGAAATAGCCAGATGACGATAACAGCCAGGAGCGCACCCAAAATCAGCGCGTCCATAGATGCGTGATAAGACTCGCGCACAAATTCGGCAGTAGTAAAAATCTTCTTCAGTTTCAGTTCTGGTGGCAAAGTGTTTTTCAACTCAGCGAGCTTCTGGTCGACACCTCTCTCAACATCTGCCAGGTTGCTGCCGGTGCTGCGAACTACTGAGAAAGAGACCACTGGGGTCCCGTCTACTGTAGCCATCTGGCGCTGGTCGGCAGTGCTGTTGCACACTGTGCCTAAATTGTCCAGGCGAGCATAACGCCCGTTTGGGAGCATTATTCTTGTGGCGGCAAGATCTGGCACTGATGATGCACTACCAAGAGTCCTGACCGATTCCTCCCCTGAGCCCACTTCCATACGCCCGCCAGGAAGATTGATATTCAGTGCTCTGATCTGCGCGTTAACAGTCTCTGCTGTCACCCCTAACGCTTCAAGTGCCATCGGATTCAAATTAATCCTTATCTCTCTGTCCACGCCACCGGAGCGCAAGACTTGACCAACGCCGGGTACCGAAAGAAGTGTGCGGGAGATGTCGTTGTCGACCAGCCAGCTCAGGTCTGATGCGGTCATATTCTCTGATGAGATGCTATAAGTTACAAAAGGACCGCCAATAAAGTCCAACCTTTCGATAATTGGTTCTTCAATACCCTGCGGCAACTTCTGTCTTATTTTGGAGATGGCATTGCGTACATCGTTGACCGCTCTGTCAGTGTTTGTTCCCAGCACAAATTCAATCTGAGTCAAGGAGCTTCCTTCGTTGACAGTTGATGTGATGTGCTTGATATTGCCGATGGCGGCAACAGAATCTTCTATCTTGCGTGTGACTTCTGTCTCGAGCTCAGCTGGTGCGGCGCCTATCTGAGTAACAGTTACTGTAACGGCCGGAACGTCTATATTGGGATTCTCATCAATTCCAAGAGTGGCAAAAGAGAAGACTCCTGCTATAAGAAGGATAAGGAACAGGACGATGGTGGGAATAGGATTGTGGATTGACCAGGCAGAGATGTTCCACCGGACATTCTCGCTCGACATTTGCATCAGACACCTACCGGCTCACGCGCACGTAATCGCCGTCCTTAAGAAAGCCACCACCATCGACAATTACCAGCTCTCCTGGTTTGAGTCCGGAGACTACCTCAACTGCGCTACCGACGGTGAGGACAGTCTCGACTGAGCGGCGACGTGCTTGACTGCCTGAGACAACAAAGAGGAAGACTTGACTGTCACGGTTGAAAATGGCGGCCGAGGGTACTGTTAACGCCTGGCTCGAGCCTAGAGCTACTGTGCCGCGCAAAAACATCCCTGGTTTCACTGCAGAATCGGTAGGTATATCTATGCGCACAGTTCCGAGCCGACTCTCTGAATCGACTATCGGAGTTATATCACGCACGTATCCTGTAGTTGCTGCCACCGACGTAGCGGCAGAGACAAGTTTAACGCTCTGTCCAACCGCAATCTTATGCAGATCAGCTTCAGGCACCTGTGCGCGCAGCTCGAGCCTGCTAGCGCGCATGAGAGTAAAGAGTGATTTGCCTGCTCCTGTAATATCACCGATATGAGCATCCCGTTTCAATACTAAGGCATCTGCTGGAGCGCAAATATTAGTCTGGGCAACCTGTGCTTCTAACTGTTTCACTGTAGCCAGGTTCT
Source organism: uncultured bacterium (assembly GCA_903835185.1). Taxonomy (GTDB): domain Bacteria; phylum Cyanobacteriota; class Vampirovibrionia; order Obscuribacterales; family Obscuribacteraceae; genus CAILLX01. The sequence goes on from CAILLX010000220.1 coordinate 37,600, forward strand.
CTGCAACTGTAGCTCTGGCTATCTCTATGTCTTCCTGACGTCCGCCCACAACTGCCATACCAAGCCGCTCAATCGCCTGCCGGCAAGCAAAGTTGGCAGCTCGCACCGACTCGCGCATGTGGTTAACCTCAGCCTGTGCCACTGCTGCAGTAGTCTGCCTTGATTCGTAATCTGCCTGGCTGACAGCACCTTGTTTGGACAGATCGCTGAATCGTTTCTCGTTGCGCTCGGCGTTTGACAGATTGGCTTCAGCTTGAGCAAGCATAGCTTCCTGCTCGGCCGTATTAGCTCTGGCTTGAGACAATGCAGCTCTTAAGGACTGAATATCTTCAAAACGGTTCGGCTGAATTGACTTCTTCAAATTTGTCTGGCTGGACAATAGGCGAGCTCTTGCCTGGTCGAGTTGGGCTTGCAGAACAGCCGAATTGAGAACAGCCATCACCTGTCCTTGTTTAACCCGGTCACCTTCCTCAACATTTACCTTCTCGATTCTCAACCCGGTAATTTCAGATCCCACAGAGAGTGGATCCCAGGCGGAGACAGAACCTGTGACTTCAAGATTGTGCGTGACTGAAGCAATTTGAGCTGGCGCAACTGCAACTGTCACTACTGGTGGTGGTGCAGCTGTTGGCTGAGCAGCTTTGTGAGCATAGTTGATGCCATAAGCAACAGCTGCGCCGATGATAACTATCACTACAGCAGCCCCGGAGAGCATACGAGGTCGTGCCATCCAGGGTGAGACTGCCTTGCCTTTATAGAGAACACGTGTGCTACCGGGTGATGGTGCATGCAGCTGGCTGTGCTCCGCGGGCGCAGTGGTAGGGCTGAAATCGACATCAGTTTTCATCGTGCTACTCTGCGGCTCCGGTAATTGCTGGAGACTCTTGTATGGAAGGCACAGCAAGGCAATTGTAACATGGGTTGTCAATTGCTAGCCGCTGTGTTACTTCATATGTAAACCTGCCTAAATGGCGCATCGTTGTTGACTTCGTTTGGTCAACCGGTCTTGTGAGTCTGGCTTAATTTTAAAATCCGTCCGCTGCCGGTTGGTATATGGCAGGCAATGAATGGAGCTGCCGGTATTCAGATGAAGCAGCATTTATGAATATGTGCCATCAGACCTGCGGATAGTAATAGTTCCAGCGGAAAGAGTAATCCGCCCCCGATCAGCCGTCTCAATAATCAGTCCCCCTGAATCATCTATGTCGATGGCCTCTCCATCAATTTGCCAGTCGCCACATGTGGCGTGTATCTGATGACCAAGAGTGACTGAATGCTGCCGCCAGGAATTAAGGATAGCCAGACTTCCTTGCCTGTCTAGAAGATCGACAGTCGCCTCCAAATGATTGACGAGCGCTGCAACCAGTAAATTTGGGTTGATGTCCTGTCCGGACAGGTTCTCCAGTGAGTCAACTTTGCCTTTGAGGTCATCAGGCAGAATAGCCTGGTCAAGGTGCAAATTAATGCCGATTCCCAGTATCAGAGAAAGTTCTTTTTCGCCAGGACCAGCGTTTGGGCCCCCCGAAAGCTCTGCCAAAATGCCACCGACTTTTTTCCTGCCTGCCACCAGGTCGTTAACCCATTTGAGCCCAATGCTGAGCCCGGTAACCTCCCAGATTGCCTGCACACAAGCTACTCCGCACGCTATAGTATGGAGCGGAAGGTCGGCTTTATTGCCGGTTGGGCGCAATAAACAGCTCATATATATTCCGGCATCAGCAGGTGAGACCCAGGTGCGCCCTTGCCTGCCCCGTCCAGCTGTCTGGTGCCTGGCGAGCACAATGAGCCCTGCTGGAGCTCCTGAATTGGACAGTTGACTGGCACGAGCATTAGTTGAGTCGATACTGTCGCACAGTTCGTTGTCCCAACCGTCAGCTTTTCCCAGCCATCTAGTTGTAAGCAGCGGTTCGATTGCTGCCAGGTCGAGATGATTGCCGCTGGATCTTCTCTGCAACCTATCCATTACTTGTCAGTGTTGTAACTATTTCGATAGGCTCTGAAAGGAGCCTGTGAATTGGACATTTGTCTGCAACTTCCTGCAGGCGCTCCTTCTGATCGCTTGTCAGGTTGCCTTCCAGTAATATGTCCTTGCTGATTGTTGACTTGTGCACACCTGGTTGCGCCGGATCATCTGTTTTACTTTCGGATAACTCGATTGACACTGCCTGCAAATCCCAACCTCGTCGCCTGGCGAACATCTGCAATGTCATGGCGGTGCAAGCACCCAGGGAGGCGAGAAGGAGTTGATGCGGATCAGGAGCCTCCTCCTTGCCGCCAACACGGGCTGGCGCATCAGCTAGAAAGGTGAACGGACCAGCCTTGATCTCCTGCTTGTAAAGCAGATCTTGTTGCGACTTGACAATAACTGTACTCATCCGGCAACTTCTCCTCTGTAAGGTCTGGTCCAATACCAGCTCCCATGAGATCATAGATCAGGCGCAGACTATCTGTTCAGGAGATAACATCGATTGTGATGGTTTTGACGACATCTGCCGGGTAATGACTGTGAATTAGAGGGGAATCATGGACTGGAATATAAGGATTGAAACGCCCAGATTGGTGGTAAGGGAGTTTGTCCTGGATGATTGGAAGGCTGTGCACCGCTATGCTTCGGATCTTGACGTGGTTCGTTTTATGATCTGGGGCCCAAATTCAGAAGCAGACAGTCATGCCTTTATTGCTAATGTCGTCGAATGGCAAAGTGTGCAGCCAAGGAGAGTATTTGATCTGGCTGTTGTTACCAAGGAAGACCAACAGCTCATCGGCTCCTGCGGCTTTCATCTAGCAAATACTGTCTCCGAGGGCGCGTCACAATCAATCGGACTTGGCATTAGCCCAGAATACAACGTTGATCCTTCTTCTTACACACTTAATAAACATGGTGCCATGGGCTATTGCTTTAGCAAGGAGGCATGGGGACAGGGCTATGCTACTGAGGCTGCTACAGCAGTTTTGCACTTTGCTTTCGAGCAGTTGGGGTTGCACAAGATGTTTGCTACATGCGATGTAGAGAATACGGCCTCTTTGAAGGTTTTGGAGAGAATCGGGATGCGACGTGAGGGGCATCTGCTGGAAGACATCCTCATCAAGCAGCACTGGAGAGACTCATATCTTTATGCAATTGTGAATCGTGATTGGAACCCGCTTTAATAATGCAAGAACAGTTGAAGACAGTTGCTAGACGGTTGAAATCAGCCGGGAAGATATGTGTTCTAACCGGAGCAGGAATTTCCAAGGAAAGTGGTATTCCTACTTTTCGCGAGGCGCAAACAGGATTATGGGCTAATTTTGATGCGGAGCGTCTGGCAACAATTCAAGGATATCTGGCTGATCCTCCATTAGTGTGGCAATGGTATGACACACGCCGTGTAGGTATTGCTGATACACAACCCAATGCTGGTCATTATGCTCTGGTTGAGCTGGAGAGCATGATACCGTCTGTCGTTATCATTACTCAAAATATTGACGGTCTGCATGCCAAGGCAGGTTCTCGCGACATAATAGAACTGCATGGGAGCATTCTCAAATATAGATGTTTTGATGCCGGACATCCTCAAAGTGATGTTGCTGCAGGGCTTAAGGAGCCACCGCAATGTCGCTGTGGCTCGATGTTACGCCCTGATGTAGTCTGGTTCGGCGAGGCGCTGCCTCAGGAGGCTCTTGAGCGAGCTTTCCAGGAAGTTGGTTCTGCTGACGTTGTTTTAGTAGTAGGTACTTCCGGACTGGTTCAGCCTGCAGCATCGCTTCCTGACCATGGTGCCAGAAATGGTGCTTTCATAGTCGAGGTCAATCCGGAGGAAACTCCCATTACTGAGATAGCCGACTGCCTTTTGCAAGGTCTCTCAGGCACGGTGCTTCCTCGTCTTATTGCAGAGATGAAAGAGTAAGCAGTGGCGCACCAAGGCTGCATTACAGGTCAGCCAAGAGTGGCAACCTACTCAGCCAGGCTTGTGGCTGTTGGATGGCAGATGCAGGTAAATCCGACCTGACCGGGAGGTCAGCTTGAAGGTATTAGCCAATCCAGTTCAGCGGCAGCAAATGCTGCTTTTAGCGCAAACTGCCAGCGGCGATACTCAGCAGAACGATCAACTGCTGGTGTAAATGTGCGGTCATGTTGCCAGCCTGCGCTCAGCTGATCGATTCCGCTTATAAGTCCAGCTGTCAGCCCGGCAAGCGTCGCTACTCCCCAGGCAGTCGATTCAACCTGGGCTGAGCGGATAACCGGAATGCCTAAAAGGTCAGACTGGAACTGAAGCATAAAGTTGTTCTCTGTGGCGCCTCCATCTACTCGCAGCTGCTCCAGTGTAATGCCATGGTCTGCAATGTCGCGCGCAATATCTGTGACTTGGTAGGCCATTGATTCCAGGGCAGAACGGACAAGGTGTGCACGCCCGCTTCCTCTGGTCAGACCTGTGACGGTGCCACGTACATCAGAGCTCCACCATGGTGACCCCAATCCGACAAATGCCGGCACGAAGTAGACTCCTTCATTGGAGGCAAGCGACGTGGCTATCTGTTCTGACTCGGAGCTGGAAGCAATTATGCCAAGCATGTCTCGTAGCCACTGAATTGCGGCTCCGGCAATGAAAACAGCTCCTTCAAAGGCGTAGTTGGCCTTCTGTCCTTCGAGCTGCCAGGCGACGGTAGTAAGCAGTCCAGGGGCAAGCCTTGGTGTTGTGCCGATGTGCGCAAGGAGAAAACTGCCTGTGCCATATGTGCATTTAGCAGTGCCTGGAGTGAAACATGCCTGTCCAAATAGAGCTGCTTGTTGATCACCTAAATTAGCCAGAATTGGAGCTTCAAAGCCGATACAATCTGCATTGGTCGTCCCAAAGCAAGCGTTTGATGGTACTACCTGCGGCATCATGGATCTTGGAATGGCAAGACGTTGAAGGAGCTCGTCGTCCCAACATAAGTCTTCAATGTTAAACACCAATGTTCGTGAAGCATTGCTCGGTTCGGTCACATGGCTCTTGCCACCGGTCAGATTCCAGATCAGCCACGAATCGATGGTCCCAAATGCGAGCTGTCCAGCTTGAGCCAATGCCCTTGCTCCAGGAATGTTTTCCAGCAGCCAGGCAATTTTTGGGCCGGAAAAATAAGCATCAGGCACAAGACCGGTCTTGCGACGGAAAGTGTCTGACTCAGTCTTGATTTGCTCAGCCAGTTGCTGGGTTCTGCGGCATTGCCAGACAATAGCCCGGTGTATAGGCTTGCCTGTTGAGCGATCCCAGACAACAGTCGTCTCTCTCTGATTGGTAATGCCCAGGCAGGCGATGTCATCAGGAGAGACTTCAGTGCTTTTTAAGCAATCGGAGATACAGGCAAGCTGAACGGCTAGGATCTCCATGGCATCGTGCTCAACCCAGCCTGGCTGAGGGAAATATTGAGAGAACTCTCGCTGTCCGGTGCCTAGCGCTTTACCGCTTTTGTCAAAAAGAATGGCTCGGCTACTTGTAGTTCCCTGGTCCAGGCTTAGGATATAGCGCTTCACAAGAACCTCAAAGATCTCAGTTAGTAGATTAAAGATTTTATCAATGACAGACGGTCTTGACTCGCTGCAGCGCAGCCAACTTTTGACTGGTTCGGTAGCCGGAACTCTATGCTCTCGCCTGCTTCGCAATCGCTTATGGCGCAAGGAGCCGATTTTCTAACTTATTCCCGAGCCAATTGCAGGAAAAACGAGCAATTTCAACCACGGCCAGAGCATATGTGTCTATGGTATCCGTCCAGTCCTGGTCTGAAAGTTCCAGGACTGTTTCACTATTGCGCAGGGTAGCCTGGTACTGTTCCGGACAGGGCAAATGAACGAACAGCGCAACTGACGGACTCTTCTTAGCCTTCTGCTGTGCGCGCAGGCACCGGTAGTAAAGTTCATTGCATAAGAACGTTCCAGCGTGATTAGAGACATTACAGGCATAGCCTTGTGAGGTTAACTGTTTGCAAAAGGACGGAAGCGGCAGAACGGTTCTCAACGCATCTGGTCCATCGACGTCAATGAGCTCATCCTCAGGCTGGTGACCCTGATTGTCGGCTATACAGAAGTCTTTAATGTTAAGGGCAAAACGTTCAAGCCGGATTGACTCAGCTAAACCAGCAAGACCTGTCATTATGACTACGCAAGGAGTTGTCTGGTGGTGTTGGAGGCGCTCGTCCAGCTCTTCCCAAGCTTCGAAGCAGCAGCTCTTTACAATCAGGCGGTCTACTTGTACCTCCTCAGTCTTGTCAGCCAGATGTATCTGCTCTGGCAGAGATTCAACCGCCAGCTGACTGGGGTTGTAAGCATGACCGCCAAATTTATCAAATCCTGTAACAATCAACTGCATGAGCTTGAGCCAGCCTGTACCGAACATTCACAATCATAGTGTAAAATATATTCTGCTTCTGGGCCGAAGTGGCGAAATGGCAGACGCAGCTGACTCAAAATCAGCCGGGCTCAACACCCGTGTCGGTTCGACTCCGACCTTCGGCAGAGATTTTCAAGGATCAGGTGGCGAGAATTGCGGGGGAGGGCCGAGTGGCCAGGCTACCAGCAGGCTACCGCCCAATAAGTAAGCCACCAAGATTGTAAGTGATTCACTGACAGTGCGCCTATGCCCGAGTGCTAACGCCACCGGCGGTGCCCACTGGTTGGCTCCAGGGGGAGCGCTAGCAGCAACGCAGGGTGAATTCCTTTCCCAAGTCCAGTAGCAAGGGTCAGAGCGTCAGCTATCAACGGCGTGGTGCATGCAGCAATTCACAAGTAGCTTCCAGGTTGGGCCACCACCTGCGAGGGCATAGATTGGAAATTCGTGCCTGCCACCCCCCTAGGAGCCCCAAGACGGGTGGCGCGAAACGCGTGGGGCACCCCCACGCACCATACGCCCCAAATTTAGCAAACTTGACAGTTCACCGCCCGCTGCCTGAGCCGTTCAAGATGCCATTCATCATTAGCTGTCGAGAAATTCCCTGCAACTCCCACTCAACACCACTAGAGCCGTTGCTATTCATACCCGCGTTCTTTATGGTTTTCCAGAAGCCGGGCTTAGGGGGAGCCGGTGGCGTTACAGGAGTTCCTGACGAAAGCCGTGTAAGGTCACACGCCGGCTCCAGGATATAAGCTGTGTGTCCTTGTGAGTCCTGCACTATACGATAACGGCGTCCAGCCGGTGGTTGGTCAGGGGGGACGTCTGGATACACCCATACCTCAGCACCAACAGCAGCTAACCGTTTATTCGCTTCCTTTACATGCTGAATAGCTGCCTGCATCTCTGGCGAATCTGCTTTGCCCCGTCGGAGAAGTTCGGCTGTGCGCTCAGTTGCTGCTTTCGCTTCTGGTGATAACGCCCGATTATCACTTTCCTCTGCCCACGCTAACGGGCAGCCTAAGACCAGGGCGGATACCGCCGTTGTGATGACACCTTTTAACATGGGTATCCTCCTTTTATTCACGCCTCGATATTATGAGTGGTTTCTTCTCCGGCAGGAAGAATACCTAGTTTAACGAGTGCAGCTTCAAAGCCCGCTCTGAAATTCCGTTGCTGTTCTTCCTGCCGGCGCAGGTGTTCAAGTTTAACATTGGTGCCGCTGCAGGTTTTGAAGTCGTAGGAGGTTGAACAATACGTGTTTTAGCTGTTGCCAGTTTCGTAGCGGCGGGTTTAGTGTCAACTGGTAGTTCAGCTCGTCTCTTTCGCTTCAGCAGCGCTCTCAGCCAGGAATTTAGCGTGGAAGGAGTAGCACAGTCTTCTGCCCCAGTAAGTATTTTGATGCAGAGAAGTGGATGGCAATTTATGATCAATTCGCCCAAAAGTTTGTCGGGCTCAGAGAATATTGGCGGTCTGTAATACATGCGGATTCTGCAGAGCAGAAGCTTGGCGAGACTCCTGTCAATTAACTGTTTACTTGTATAGTTGACAGTTAGCCTGTCAATTGACAGTTGGTCTAGCCTTCCACGCATTGAAATTTAATTACAGTCGTGATGAATTGCTGACCTTGCAAATGTCTGGCTGATACTACATTTGGAGCAATCCAAAAAACCTTTTAGGTAGAGGGGGCTGTAATCCCACTTGCTTGAGATTGACATCAAGGCATTGATTAAGCTATCGTTTCTCTGCTTGAGTTACGAAAAGGCTGAAGCAGTGCTTCATATTCGTAAATGTCTAAATGACAGAGCCGATATCAGGAAAGAACCCTTACGGTGTGGACAACAAGCTGTCTGAGTCCGTTAAAACGAACAAAACGAACAAAACGAACAAAACGAAGCCGACAGCGTTTCGGTCGTAAGACCATAAAAATGACGCACGCGAAGAGCATTGCAAAAGATTTAGCAACCGAGCGAAGAGCATCGCGAAGTTGACAGCAAATAGTGAAGAGCATCACAAAAGGCTGACCACTCAACCTTTGTTTAGGGGGTCTTTCATATGCGGACAAAAGCCAATAAGGCGGACACACTGCCTGTCGTCAATTCCATTGAGACCAAGTTGTGCGATCTAGCTCTCTGGTCAACGAAGCATGTAGCCAAATATCTTGGCTGTTCGGAAGTCGCTGTGAGAACATGGCGGCGTACCGGGATTGGGCCGAGATTTATTCGCGTGACACCGCGACAGGTGCGCTATCGCCCTGGAGATGTTCAGGCATTTCTAGATAGTCGGACGCTGGCAAATACAAGCCAGGTGGTAAACGCCTAACACACCTATTAATTGCCGCAACCATTGGGGCTGTCGTCCTTGGCTGCGTCGTATCACCATGAGCAAAGAAGGAGGATACCTTGGACATAGAAGAGAAACGTACCAACCAGGTTTTGGCTTGTCTACATCTGATACCACCGGAGAACCCGGATGATTGGGCAGTCTCAATGATCGACTTTTGGAAGGCGCTGTGTGACGATCACGGAGTGCCGTTCACACTGCCCTTGACGTTCAGATCTAAGCGCACCCTAGTGGAAAAGCTTATGCGGAAGTATGACCCCATTAGGGAGAGATTCAGCGAGGTTCAAGGCATGAGCGAAGCCGTGCTGACTGGTGAATTGCAAACCCTAGTTGCTAAGCATATTCTGACCGAGCGTACTGTACAGCCAAAAGAGCAACGGTATCTCGATGGACAGGAGAGGCGATTAAGGGCATTCGCACTGTTTGCAGTCGAGAAGAGCAAAACAGGCGGCAAATACCATTGGAACGAGAAGGCAGCAGCTCGAAAAATCCTGAAAGAGAATCCAGAACTGGCCCCCCACTCTCAAACTTTCAGTGAGAGTTCACGCGAAGATGCTTTGTTGAGCCAATACCGCAAGGACTGCGCAGATGTGGCAAGACATCAAACAGAAAAGGACGCTTTTCTCTCTGAGCACTGGGACGCGTTTACGTCGCAGCTGGATGTTCAGACCCAAGTGTGGATAATACGGCTTAGCAAGCAATTGCATGAAAGGCTGGCTCTTGCCGACAATGACGCCGAGAAAAGAGCCGTTGTATTCCGTGAGTGGAAAATTATGGCTGCCTGCATACTCCCGCCGTCGGTCCTTCGAGAATATGTTGAGCTGGGTATGCCGTTTCGGGAAGCCCAAATCATTGCTGGTCTCTATCTACAAGAACGAGCGGAAGCCAACCGGCGCCAGTATTACCGCCCATCGAAGTGATCTATGCAAAACGGGTCTGGCTTGCAACGCATAGATCAACCGGTGCATCATCCTGCTGAAGGTCTTAAGGAGGACTGAAAAAATGGATGTGAACAACGCATTTGACCGAGCGATTGATGCACGCTTCCGGCAAGATGCATTCGATGTAATTAACGCGGTTACCGGGAAGCACCAGGCAGCGGTCAGAGACGCCGCTGTGTTTGCGGCGGATACTTTAGATCTGGCTTGGTTAGCAGCACAAGCGGTATTTGAGGCTAAAGCGAAACCTGAACACGCGCTAGCCATTTATGACAGGCTCATGAATCTGCTCGAACAAATGCCTGCGTCTGAGGGCGCGGCAATCGCTCAGAACGAACAGTCTGGTGAACCAGGCAAGCGGCTGTCGGTCGAAGACCTTTTGAAGCAGTGGCAGACTAGACAAGGCAAATGACTTACGCAAAACAAATGCCGCTGGCAGGCGGCATGAAGCAATATCTAAGTGAGGATAGATTGATGAGCAACCAAACAATAGCACAGCTGGTACATGTGGTCCAGCAGACAGCGACGGCAGAAGTTGACCTGTCACCTAACGGTAAGGCAGCGCTTGCTTATGCCGCAGCTGGATACAAAGTACTTCCGCTCAATCCCGACTGCCCAGCATCATGCAATGATTCAGAATGCAAGAGGCCCAAGCAGCCTCTTTCACGGCTAGCCCCTCATGGACTTTTCGACGCCACTAACGACTTGGGGAAAATCAAGGCATGGTGGGAGCAAGAGCCCAACGCTAATATAGGGATTGCATGTCGAGACTCAGGCACTGTTGTAATCGACCTGGACAAGCATCATGAAGGCATAGATGGGCTTGCCAACTTCGGAAAATTAAGGGGTGAGAACGAATGGCCCCGAACACCTACTCAGCTTACCGCTAATGGCGGCGCACATCTCATCTTCAAATACCCGCAAGGGTGCGAGACAATTAGCGAACTTGCTCCTGGAGTCGAAACGAAAAGCAAGGGCTACATCGTTGCAACCCCAAGCACATTTCACGGTAAGCCCTACAAGTGGTGGCAATCAGATGACGGAGAAAATTACAGCCTGCTGGACAGGGAGCCCGTTGAGTTACCGGACTGGCTTTATGCGCTTGTCAGAAAGCCTATTGGAGATACTGGCGCAAATGACAGTACGGTCGAGGTTATAGACGACAGCGAAGATAACCAACGACGGTATAGCATCTATCTGGAAACCGTAGCGCCTGCCGTGGCTGGCGAGCGCGGCGACAATCACACCTTTTGCGTGGCATGTGAAGGAAAGGACTGGGGGCTCTCTCAAAATGTCACCTTAGCGTTAATCACTAAGCACTTCAATCCGCGTTGCCAGCCGTCGTGGGCAGAACACGACCTAGAGCGCATAGTTGGAAGTGCTTATCGAAACGGGAAAAACAAGCAGGGCGTCAGGCATCCAATGGCGAGTTTTGCACCGTTGGCCGATAAGCAGTCCAGTGTTACTATCGCAACAACGATGACATGGCCGTCGCCCCAAGAGATTAAGGCGGAACTGCTACCGGTCCGTCCTCTGACATCAGATATGATTCCCGCGTCCTATCGAGCGTGCCTAAAGGACATAGCCTACCGTATGCGGGTGCCTTTAGATTTTGTTGCAGCGCCATTAATTGTTATGACTGGGGCAATTATCGGTGCCGGTTGTGGGATTAGACCAAAGCAGCGGGATAACTGGCTGGTGGTACCTAACCTGTGGGGCGGTGTGGTAGCAAAGCCGGGAGAGCTGAAGACTCCGGCGCTAGTTGAAGCATTGAAGCCTCTTTCTCGCCTTGAGCAGGCGGCAAAAAAATCTTACACAAGGGAAATCGCTCAGTATGCAGCGCACGAGCGAGAGGTTAAGGCGATAGAAAGCGCCATTGAAACTGCCCAGAAGGAAGTCGCTAAGCATGCAGTAGGACTAGGCACGGGCGCAGCGAAATCGCTGAATATCACTGATTTAGAAAGGAAATTGGCTGATCTGCAAGCTGTACCAAAACCGGTCTGGCGAAGGTACAGGACGAACGATGTCACAGTTGAAAAGCTGGGCGAGCTACTGGGCGAGAACCCCCGGGGGCTGTTAGTCTTCAGGGATGAACTTATAGTCCTGTTAAATACATGGGACCGTCAAGGGCGTGAGGCGGATCGTCAATTCTACCTGGAGGCGTGGACCGGTAGTAGCCAGTACACCAGTGATCGCATCGGGCGGGGCACGAATGAGGCTCCCAATATGTGTGTGTCATTATTTGGTGGTGTTCAGCCAACTAAGTTGCTTCAATACTTGTATCAAGCGCGTAAGGACACAGACGGCTTGGTGCCTAGATTTCAATTATTGGTCTATCCTGACCGGGTTGAGTGGCGCAACGTTGATGAGTACCCAGACACCGAAGCCAAAAACCTGACCTTCCAGGTCATCGAGACACTGGCAGCAATGGACTTCACCGCACACGGGGCTGTTTGTGATGCCGAAGAAACGCGCCCATACTTCCACTTCGATGACCAGGCGCAGGAGTTTTTCAACGAATGGCTGACGGATCTGGTAGAGCGCAAACTTAAAGTAGATGATGAGCCGATCATCCTGGAGCACCTAAATAAATACCGCAGCCTGATGCCAAGTCTTGCACTCATCTTTCACTTGATTGAGGTTGCAGGTGGCAAGGCGTCCGGCCTTGTCTCTAAGGAGGCGGCGGTCATGGCGGCACAGTGGTGCGCTTACCTGGAGACGCATGCCCGGCGCGTCTACGGACTGATAGCTAACCTTCCAGATAAAATCGCATCCAGGCTAGCGGACAAGATTAAGCGCGGAAAGCTGCCAGAGTCATTTACCGCTCGTGGCGTGCACCGACACGGATGGGAACTACTGGACGACCCGAAGCTGGTGGCAGAAGCTTGTGAGGACCTGGTGGAAGCCGATTGGTTGCGGGCAGTGCTAGTGCCACCATCAGACCGCGGCGGCAGGGGCACCGTCCAGTATCTGATCAACCCAGCAGTGTCAGCCAAAGGAAAAGATGCTGATTCACAGAAAGCACTGACATGGGGCGACCTTATTTAGATGAGTGGGGGTTCACGCGATGGCACGCCAATTTTTTGAAATATGCGCAACCAGGGAACAGACAGAATTGACAGTACCGGTTTTGTCAGTTCTGTCTGTCAGCCACTTAGCCCTTTCCAGAGAATCACGATTTAAGGTTTTGTCAGTTTTGTCAGTTCCCTACTTAGGCACTTTTGAAATTTTCAGCCCTTATTTGCCCCCATTTTCTGGAAAACGGGCTAGGAAGGTACTGACAAAACTGACAAAACCCAGCAGGTAGGCACCTAATGCATATACACAAGATCAGATTCGGCAACTGCACAAAACTTTTACTTCGACAATCAGTTCGTGATGGCAGAGCGGTAAGGAAGCTGACGCTCGCCAATCTCACCCCTTGGAGTAAAGAGCAGCTTGATAAACTGGAGGCAGCCCTGACATGGAAGAGGTTATGTACAGGGACAGCTTTTGAATCAGAAGCTGATAGACAGATATTTAACATTGTTGCTCCTAACGTTCACCCCTCGAAGCTGTGGCGACTCATGGTCCCGTTCTCAGGTGTGACTAGCCACGATGAATTGCCGCAAGTGAGTCACGATCTCTTGCCGCATGGTCCAAATGAAAAGATTTGAAAGAAGGAGATGACAAAAAGGGTAGTTCGCCCCATGATTGAAATTGCAAAACCACAAGCAGGAGGCG
>CAILLX010000221.1 GCA_903835185.1 uncultured bacterium
CGGACCAAATATTCAACAGCAAAACAACAAAATTAAATCCCAAAAAAATCAACAAAACAAAACAAGCAGCATGATACACTCAGTTCAAATCCGCACCAAGACAGGGATTGCCAATTTCAACTAAAAACGGGACAACCCCCTGCATCAATCTTGCGAGCGTTCAAATCTGATGCAGACAGAAGACCATTCTTCAATGCGCTCGCTACATGGTAATCGCCTTTGCTATCTCTATAAGAATTGGGTGAAAGACTCACATCAAGAAATGTATTTCCAAATCCAAGCGCAGCACCTTTCAACGGTGCAAAAACAGGCTGGCCTCCCATGACTTGGAACAAGCCTTTCATGGTCGCACCTTTTAGCCCACCCACACCAGCATCAATCAGATGAGTGCGCCAGGCGTCTCGAGGGTTTATATTAGGTCCCAGATACGGATTTACCTGGTCGCAAGCATAAATTCCGACAGTGGCTGCCAGCCCCACCTTGCCTCTGGCAAAAAGAGCCGCAGTTTTAGCAAAGCCGGACATATACTGAATAGCTGAGTCCCGACTTTCCACAACAGAATGGTCAGACTCAATGGCGCGAGCTATCTCCTGCCTGGCGGCCGCAGCCTCCTGAGCACTACCTGACTTGAGCTTACTCTGGGTATCCTGGTAAAGCGCTGTTAGCGACCCGGTGGTTGAAGCGTCAGAATTTAAGCGGTCATACACCCACCCAGCACCGCGCTGCAGCAGGCTTTTTGACTCATCAGATTGCCGGTGGAGGTTTATTTCGTTCTGCAGCTTCCAAAGCGAACCTGCTTCTGCCTCAGACTTGGCCCGCGCATTGTCAACCGGTTTGTCCGCCGGTTGCCTGTGGATGTCTGTTCCGTTGGGCAGCTTCGACGGCGAGCCCGCTTCTGCCTCAGACTTGGACATTGCATTGTCGACCGGTTTGCCCGCCATGACGCTCCCAATCCATAGGAAACAAAAGACAGCTTAAAGAATTCTCTCTTATGGCGCTATGGGAGATATACCACGGAAGGGAAAAAATCTACGTAGAATCAGGCTTCATTAGCGGGAAATTGAGCGCCACAATTCTGGCGCACCTACTTGCCGATGGCGTCACGCCAGTGATCTGGCGTCGCGTGCTGGATGGTTTAGTTCCGTTTGTTTAAAAACAGCCCACAGTACGCCAAGAGCGATTTTGTCTGGACATTGTCATGACAATACGCTATGCTATTTAATATATTGCCCGAGGTGGCTTACATGTCCGTAAAAGAGAATCAAAAAACAGAAAAATTTGACATTCGACTCAGCCAGCAAGAAGATGCTGTAATTAAGCAGGCTGCTTCCTTGCAATGCACCAGTCCAACGAACTTCATCCGGCAGCAAGCAGTCGTTGCCGCCGAAGCCGTCGTCCATGACCAAACTTGTTTTATGGTCACGAATGAACAGTGGAATTTCATTGAACAGGCTTTAAATAATCCGGCGCGAGTTCTACCTAATCTTCAGAAGAAACTGTCTCTGCCAGACGAGTGGGATCAATAAATGGCGTCGAAACCTGAGTCGCTTAGCCAGCAGCACGACCTAAGTGCTTTTGACTGTGGCAAGGAACCATTGACCAACTGGCTCAAAAAGCATGCTTTGCAGAGCCAAATGTCTGGCCACACGAAAACAATGGTAGTAACTGAGGGTGATAACGTCGTTATTGGTTATTACACTTACAACATTATTTCGGTTGAGCACAAAGACTCTACGCCTGAGCGAGTGAAGAAGGGACTTGCTAAACATCCCATCCCAGTTTTTCTAATAGCACGACTAGCTCGCGACTCCAAGCATAAAGGCAACGGGCTCGGCCGTCGCCTTCTGCGTCACGCTCTGAAAGGGGCGGCCGCCATCTCTGATACCGTCCCCATTCGGGCAATAATTGTTGACGCAATCGATGAAAAGGCTAAGGCTTTTTACAGCGATTTTGACTTTGAGTCATATCCAGCTGACAGTCTGAGAATGTGGCTGTTAATAAAGGATTTACTCAAGACACTGAACGCTCCAACGAGTAAAAGCCCTTAAACGTTCGTTTGCTTGACATACCGGATGAGTCTGTTTCAGCCCAATATCCAAGGAGGTTGAGCAGAACCTGTTGAAGCCTTACCGGATCACCTAACAAGGGCATGCCCCAAAGCTAGTTGAAAATTGAGCGATCTCTCCCAGGACTAAGCCTGGTATTGTTTTTGGTGACTAAACTAAAACCAATTGGAGAGACCGCATGAAGAAATCATCAAACAAAAAGTCTAAGAATGTCAACC
>CAILLX010000222.1 GCA_903835185.1 uncultured bacterium
AATCTTGTTCTCCTGGCATCTGCCGGTGATCACTGTGACTGGAACTCGAGATTCACATCACAAGGACATAAGGCTATCCCTCTTGCGAGCAAGGAGGTAGTGGAGCAGTTCCCTATGATTGGGCGTCTTTGCAGCGAAATGGGGATGGATCTTGAACAAGTAATTGAACCTAGTCCAGAATTCACAGTCACAGTGGAAGGGAAACTTTACGACGTTTTCCACGTGGCAAAAGCTCTTGGCAGTAAATATCTTCCTCCGCAGGACAGTTTTGTTATTCCATATGGGATTAAGTCAGCGTTAGGTTTTGGTGGCATGTTACCGTCGGGTTCTATCTTTGCTGTCATCATATTCTCCAGGGTGTCAATCCCTGTACACACAGCAAAGATGTTTAAAATCATGTCCTTAGCCACCAAAGTTGGGCTACTTCCGTTTGATAGAACTGCTGTATTTGATATTGATAGACATCTGCCGGCAGACGGGAGCACACAGGCTTTGGAAGACCGGATTGCAAGGCAAAAGTCCTGTATCGCCGCCTATGAGCAGCTACTTACTGTAAGCAACGAGACAGTCCGGGCAGAAGCCCAACAACTGCAGAGTGGACTTGCTACTGAACTTCAGTTGTCGGCAATTGTGGAGTCAACCACAGATGCCGTCGTAAGCTATGACCTGACTGGGCAAATAACTGCCTGGAACCACGGAGCAACTGAATTATATGGCTATACTGCCCAAGAGATGATAGGCCAACACATATCAATTCTTTGCCATCAATCCGTCGGGAACGAAGCAACAGCGGTACTAGAGCGGGCGATAGCTGGTGTAAAGATATTGTTATACGAAACTGTGCGGAAAAGAAAAGACGGTTCCATTGTGGATGTGTCCATTACATATCTGCCCTTGCAGGATTCTGGCGGAACAGTAATTGGTGTGGCAGGCATTGCCAGGGATATTACCTCCAAGCGGGAAGCGGATAGACACTTTCAAGAGGCGGTTGAGGCATCGCCCGCAGGCATGCTTATGGTAAACGCAGACGCGAAGATCCTATTTGTCAACACGTCCATCGAGCAAATGTTTGGATATAGTCGTGATGAAATCACAGGAAAGGAAGTGGAGATTCTGCTTCCGGAGAGGCTGCGTGAGGAACATTGGGCAAAAAGGGCTCGCTACCTGGCTAATCCTGAGGTAGTCTCATCTTTGTCTCGCGAGAACCTGCTTGCTCGGCGGCAGGATGGTTCTGAGTTCCCTTGCGAGATTAGCCTTGTTCCAGTGCAGAGAGAACAAGGAGTATTTATACTTGCTTCAATAGCTGACAAAACACAGCACTACGCGACACAGCACATTATTGACCAGTATATTAATACGGTTGCGCGTCTGGCTGCAATTGTCGAGTCGTCTGAAGATGCAATCATCAGCACAACTCAGGATGCTGTCATTACAACCTGGAACTCTGGTGCAACAAAGATGTTTGGCTATTCTCCCGAGGAGGCAATTGGCAGGCATGTCTCGTTAATCCATTCTCCAAATCACCTGGACGAGCTGACAGAAATGTGGGGCAGGTTACAAAACGGCGAATCCATCGGTCCTTATGAAACCAAGCGCTTCAACAAGCGAGGAACACCTATTGACGTTACTATAAGCGTATTCCCACTGACAAACAGCGCGGGGGAAATCATTGGGGTCGGCGGCGTGATACGTGATCTCTCCGAGCTGACCAGACAGCGGCAAGCCGTGCTCAAAGCTCATCAGGAACTCGAGCAAACTAATCAGGAACTGTTATTAGCGCGCAATCAAGCTGAAGCAGCATCCAGACTTAAATCACAGTTCGTTGCCAACATGAGCCACGAAATCCGCACGCCAATGAACGGCATCATTGGAATGTGCAATATCATTCTCAAAACAACTCTTGACGCAAAACAGCGGGATTGTGCGCAATCCATTAGTAGTGCCAGCAGTACACTGTTGAACATCATCAATGGGGGTTGTCCCGTTTTTAGTTGAAATTGGCAATCCCTGTCTTGGTGCGGATTTGAACTGAGTGTATCATGCTGCTTGTTTTGTTTTGTTGATTTTTTTGGGATTTAATTTTGTTGTTTTGCTGTTGAATATTTGGTCCG
>CAILLX010000223.1 GCA_903835185.1 uncultured bacterium
GCTTTACGCCAGAACTGCTCTTTCGCAACATCGCGTCTTGACGGACGAGCCATTCATCAACTCCCGTGGTTCACCAATCACCATGATTAAACACTCGGTTGTGTTGGCATTCAAGGATGTGGTTCGTGCAACGCTCTCTTTCCATGAAACTATGGGTCGAGGACAACTATTGGTAGATCGCGATTGACCAGTGTTCTCCAGGTAGATTCCGGGATGGCAATGGCGTTTTTCGGTGGTGCAATGCCACTGCCATTTACAAGCCACTTCGGACGTTCTTGCCCATCTAAGAGCCTGGAGAGATCAGCCTGGTCAGAGAGATTCTCAAAATAGACCGGCTTGCCTTTGCGCAGGATACCCAATCCGCCGATAGTAGGATTGTTTATCTTTACCTCGTTGTTTGTGGAGAGCGGCTCGCCGTGCTTATCTGTAGTCAGTGCATGATGAATGGACTGCTGGAGCCGGGTATAGCGGCTCCAGGGACCCTCGCGGACTAACAGTTCATTGAGTGAGTCAAATTGAGCCAGGTGTTGTCTGCTTGATGCGAGATGTCCTTTCTTGCTTGCTGAGAGAGACTTGGGAATACCAAGACCGTTGGCTAGTGTATTTATCTCACTGGCAAAACTTGTACCTTCCTGTCGCTCCAACCAGTTCTTAGAAAGCTCAACATGTTCTCGCCAGTCGACATTTACGCCAGTGCCCAGATTGTCACGGTAAGCCTGTGAAATCTGTTCCCATGGTGCCTCTATCAGGGCAAACACTGGTTGTCCATCATAGAAAAACTTCTGATGCTCATTGGTTATTAAGGTGCTGGATATGGAGTATTCGCGCGATTCAATTGTGGACAGTTGTTTCAGGAAAGAATCGTGTAAATTTCCAGATATATGTCCAAGCAGCGCATATGGACGATCCATTTTTACCAGTCCAAATCGAGTGGGCAGCTCGGTGGTGAGAATGGGGATCTGGTTTTCATTCAGCTGCTGACTGCGCTTACCTATGACCTGGGTTACCAGATTGAGCTCTGATTCTACTGGCTGCGTCCAGAGTGATGATTCTCCATCTATAGACTTTATATCTGCTTCATTGAGGATGCGCAGTTGCTTGAGAGCTGCCGGGTGTCGGTAAAATGTGGCTAAATCATCGAGATGCGCCGGATTGCTTAACTTCTGCGAGACCCTCTCTGCTGGGACAAAACTTACTTCGTTGTGTCTGGCGATGAGGTTGCAGATACGTTGACTACGCACTGGTGTAAAGCCGAGAGTTGTAAGTACACCCCAGGCTATATTTGCGCTAACCCATTCATGGTCTAGATCCAAC
Organism: uncultured bacterium; assembly: GCA_903835185.1. GTDB lineage: Bacteria > Cyanobacteriota > Vampirovibrionia > Obscuribacterales > Obscuribacteraceae > CAILLX01. The sequence goes on from CAILLX010000223.1 coordinate 1,315, forward strand.
ATGTTTGCTCTTTTGCCGACATCATGCATGGAGGCTGCTGCCAGCAGGTTTTCTTGGTCTGTCTGTGAGAGAGTCTCAAACAACGGATGTTGCTGCACATTCTGCATTACCCGCAGTGTGTGCTCGTCTACGGTAAACTCATGTCCTCCATGTTGCGGCCGCCCAACTATGCCGCCATCAGAATTGAAAGATCCGAAAAGATCCGGGAAGAGTTGTCCCAACTTTCCATTGCTCCACAGGCTGCGTATGGAGCTTGTATCGAACAGGGCATCTTGGAAGGTGGTTCTCAGCTGCACTTTCTCTGCCTCAGCCAAACCGCTTATTTTGGGCATGCGCAAGTCAGGCATTTGGAAGAGCTCTGCAGGTATTTCATGCTCGCGCTGTAGGCTGGCAATCTCTCTGGCGGCAGTCAGGCGCCAGTTGTAGTCGCTGTGCCTGTCGTGCAACCTGGCAGCGACCGGGCGGACAAAGTGTTGTTCGAGCGCTGCCGGGTCAATTTTTCCTATCTGTGCGGCTATCAGAGCAGGGAGTCTCAGCTGCAGGTCAGCGATACCAACCTCGGTATCAGCTGAGCACGCCGGAGAAGTTCTGTCAAAAAACCTGGCAGTTAGCATATCTAGCGCTTCGGCTCTTTGATGCGAAGAAGAGATATCGGCTAACTCTCCCACTAGCTGAGTTGACAATGCGTAATCGGGCGATTCGATGCGGTTGGGCGTGACTGTAATTGGCTGGCAAGCAAGTTCTGCTATGGCCGATGTAGATCCAGTTTCGTCCCATGTCCGTGCCAGCTCAGCCAGTCGCCGCTCCTCAGGCAGGTGATCTTCAGCACTGAAGTTGCCTGAAAATGAACGTGAAAGGGCGCGGACTATGGAAGGAGCTTTTAGAGACAATCTGTCAAAGGCAGTCAAGTCGGTCCGACTCGTTAAGAGGCGTCCTAAATATGTTGGGTCGAGAAGATGTGTCAAGTGATCGTGCACAGGTGTGGGCACAATGTCATTGTCTGCAAGAGTAGATGAAGGAGCTGGCTCGACTATGTGTGTCCACCAGCGAGCAATGTACTCGTAACCTTTTGTACCGGCAGCTTTGCACGCTGTATCGAACAGATTATGAAGAGCTGCAGCACTTTCTAGTGGAGTGCCTTGACTGTATTTGTCGATTGGCAGGTTATTCAGCAATGCCGCTTGAAGCGGGCTGTCAGGCAGGGCTAGAGCCTCTCTGGCAATCTCCGGGAAGAGCTTCAGTGGTGTTTGCTTCAAAATGGATCGGACTTGCCATGAATCGACCAGGCTTTGGAGTTCTCGCTTGGCTTGTTGCGGAGACATCCATGAAGTCTGGGTCTTTAGCCGCTCGGCTGCTGCTTGTTGCTGTGCGGAAGTTTTGATAAACCAGCGCATGGCAGCAGATTGTGCGTTCTCAGGTAGAGAAGGTATGGCTTTGGCCAACTCGACCATATACTGCGCAGGATCAAGTCGTGCTACGTCAATCCAGGCTTTGAGGCGGAATTGTTCTGGCAGTGCAGAAATTGATAATCCCAAGCCACGGTTGAGATGTTCTGTGCTTGTAGTCAGTATGGTTTGCCAGGAATTATCAATTCCCAGTTGTTGATTTCTGGTCACCCAGCGATCGAAGTTTTGCCAGTTGCCTGTTTCTCGCCCAGAAGCCAGTGCGCAGTCTGCCTCGTAATCTGCACTATATTTGGTGCGTTCTGAAGCCCAGGTTGTCCGGTTTGATCTGGCCAATAGCTTTTGCCATGCCGGCAGCCTGTCAGCTTCGCCAAGAGATGCAAGTGCTACTTCGACAACTTCTCCGCTGAAACCAATTGATGTTGCGAAGAGCTTGTGGAAAGCTCGTGGTCTGGCATCTTCAGGTAGGTGCGCAATCTGTTGTACCAATATATCGACTGCCATGCTGTCATGATCATAGTCGGTAAATTGAGTCCAGAGCTTGTTCCATATAACTTCTCGCTGCAACTTTGGCACTATATAGAGACGGGATAAAGCAGCCAATTGTGCAGGGTGTTCTCTGACTTCTTCTGGCGCTCTGTAGTATCTGGGTCTTGATGATAATTGTTGATGATCAAAAGCCTGATTCCAGGCTGCAAGCCTTTGCGGGAGAGGCAACGAGGCGATGCTTTCGACGAGCAATTCTGCTGGCAATTTTTCTAAGGTTGGCTTAAGAGTGTTATTGTGCCAGCCGGGCGCGCTTGGTCGGTACTCTTTGTCTGGGAACAATCTTGCATAGTTGCTAGTTTCTGGCAGTACAAGAGCTCTTCGGTCCTGCAAAACGTGGCGAAAGGCTGCGAGGCGGTACTCTGCCGGCAAGTCGCCAATATGTGAGAGGGCAAGCAATCTCACAAAATAATCTTTGCTGGACAATAATCGATGCCACACTTTGATTCTGTCGGCAGCGGCTAACAAGAAAAATCTGGCATCGGCTCCCTCGCGGATACTCCATTCCTTGTTTTCGGCATGAATTGATGATGTTTCAGTTGGGTCTTTCCCAGGATCAAGCAGTGCTTTCAGGATTATGTCTGCTCTCGCCCTGGGTGGTGCATCTTGCAACTCTCTTAATGTTGATAATTTGTCCTTCTGCGAAAGAGAATGCCAGTCATCGAGCTTCTTTTGCCAGTGCTTACGATCGTTTGCACTGGCTTTGCCTTTAAAGAAGATCTCCGGTCGATAAGTTCCTTTAGACTGGACAAATTTCTCGAATTCATCGTCTACTTGTTCCCTGAGATTACTTTCAATTCTTTTACGCAGAGCAGCGACAGTTTCAGCTGACTGTGCCGTGTCCGGGAGGCTTTCTGGGCCGGACGGTCGCTTATCGTTGGCTGTGGTGTGCTGGTTGTCTGTGCGCTGTTCATGGACTTGTGCTGCTGCCAGCTCTGAGGACAGTTCACTTTCTACCCGGGCTGTCCAGTATGTTTGCCGGGCGGCTTCTTTATTGCCGGAGGCAAGTTGCCACTGCGCATCAACAAATGCCTGCTCGAACTGCTGGGACTTAACCTGTTCAGCGTGGGTGAGCTCATGAGCCAGGTTCTCTGGACTGATGCTGTCGCGCCCAAGTAATACTTGCTTGCTGGCCGGCAGATAGGCGTTTGTTCTCTCAGTTTCCAGGACTCTTATTGTTTCATTGGTAAGAGCCAGTGAACGCAGAAGCGATGAATTGTCTGTAGCTTCCTGAAACTCGGTAATCTGTGCATGATACTTAGCATCAGCAGCGACAGCAGGTTTCATCCACGCAAGACGAGTGGACAGCTGTCCTCTTATGTGGCTGACTGCTGTCTGGATGAACTTTATCTCGGAGGGGACAGGGGTGGATCTGGCAGCCAGATAGCGATCTAGCGGTTCGCCACGACCGGCGCGCATATTGAGTGAGCTTATTCCGGAGCTGAGAGCTCTTTGAGTAGCTGGCAAAGCCAGGTTCATAAAAGCGCCGCTGAGGCTGGCTTGCATTAATTCGCCGGCGGTAGGCAGCTCGTGTGTTGCCCACAGGCGCGAAGTTGTTGCCTGGGTCGATGCCCCAGCTGCTCCGGTCAGGGACAGCGCCGGTATTCTGGAGAGTAGCGGCAGATCTTTGCTTAGAGTATTGCCGCCATGGAAGATGCCAAAAGCTAAGGCGCCTGATAAAGCGTTACTCAAATGGGTCTCCCGCGCTCTGGCGTCACGTAATCCGTCATAGAGTGCTGCTCCAGCAATCTGAGCTGTGTGCTCGCTTTTGAGTATGCCAGTTACAGCTCCATATCCGGTCAGCCTGAAGCCGGCAGCCCTAAGTGGCACGCTGGCTGCTTTGCCTGCCAGTGTGTAAGGAATGAGACCGGCAAGACCGCCTGAGATTGTTTGAGCGGCCCAGGGTAGAGTACAGCAGGCTGCCTCAGGGACTGCCAGGTGTTCTAGCTTGCCGATAATGTCTTTGTGAACCAGCCGTCCAACTGTACCGTTAACAACGTTGCTAGCAACGTTTAAAGGCTCGATAATGCCTGAATTAACTGCAGGGCGAACGACATTGCTGTCTAACCAGCTCCATATGTTGGCTGGCTGTTCTGCTTTGGGATGGATATTTTCCTGATTGAGTGTCCTGTCCAGCATATATGGAATGCTATGCGGTATATAACCTACTGTGAAGTGGTGGAACCCGCATGTCTCGATGGGATGATTACGCTTACAGCATTGTTTTGGGCTGGAAGAGAGCTGGATAGCTGTACATAAAGTTCGTTAGGACAGGATCTCGATTACATGTAGACAGGATTTTTGAGAAAATCAATTACCTGACAACATGCGGGGGTGCGACTATGTCGCACCCCCGCATGTTGTACTGTCAGCTCTTACTTATTACTTAGCTGCAACTGGAGCCGGACCAACTGCTTCGGCAACGCCTGGGCAGACGATACGACCTTCGTGGATGTTGACTCCCAGATTGAGAGCAGGATCATCCAGAGCAGCCTGATAACCGAATTTGGCCAGCTTGAGCACATATGGCAGAGTGGCATTGGTGAGCGCTCTGGTCGAGGTCCAGGGCACGCAGCCAGGAATATTAGCCACAGCATAGTGGACTACTCCTTCCCATACATAAGTTGGGGCGGAGTGGGTAGTTGAATGGATTGTTTCGATGCAACCGCCCTGGTCGACGCTTACGTCTACTATGACGGAGCCGGGCTTCATCTTCTTGACCATGTCGGCTGTCACCACACGTGGTGCCATTCTGCCAGGTATGAGCACTGCGCCGATGACCAAATCTGCTGTCGGCAAGATGCTTTCCAGGTGATGTCCAATTGAAAATACAGTTCTCAACTGTCCGCTGAATATATCATCCAGGTAACGGAGACGCTCTAGCGAGCGGTCGAAGATAGTTACACGTGCGCCCAGTCCAAGCGCAATCTTGGCAGCATTGGTTCCAACTACGCCACCGCCTATGATGACTACTTCGCCTGGTTCAACTCCAGGAACTCCGCCTAATAGTACGCCACGGCCGCCCATTGGGCGTTCTAAGTAAGTGGCGCCAATCTGCGTGGCGAGCCGTCCAGCAATTTCGCTCATAGGAGTGAGCAGAGGCAGGTAATTGTTCTCCAATTGCACAGTTTCATAAGCTATGCAGGTGGCTCCTGTTTTGCACAGGTCATAGGTCAGTTTCGGATGGGCTGCCAGGTGTAGATAGGTGAAAAGCAGCTGTCCTTTGCGGAGAAGCGGTACTTCAGAAGCCTGCGGCTCTTTTACTTTTAAGATCAGTTCTGACTCTGCGAAGACGCTTTGTGCATCCGGGAGGATCTTGGCTCCAACGGACTTGTATTCATTGTCCGTAATACCGCTGCCGCCGCCTGCTCCAGCTTGAATGTGCACGGTGTGACCGTCAGCAATCAGAGCTCTTGTTCCGGCAATAGTCAACGCTACTCTGTATTCGTTGTCGAGAATTTCTTTAGGAACACCAACTGTTGCCAATGTTCTACCCTCCAAGAAGTAATGGATTAATTGGAAATGGGTGCTCTGACAGCAGCCAAAAACAGCAAGCCAACATTGGCTTATGCTGTCCGGGTGGAAGCATAGCTGTCTGAGCCCTTGCTGGCTGCGGTGTTACTAGCGCAGCCATGTTGTACTTCGTATAGAAGCGCATGGAAAAATTCTAACCTGACACCTAAGAAGTGTTCACAGTTTTGACACTTGTTTTAGAATTCTCTTATGTAAGAACGCTATGTGACAAAACGGATTAAGCATGACAGAGACAATAGTTATTGTATCCGGAGCACGCACGCCCTTTGGCGCTTATGGCGGTGGACTGTCCGGGCTCAGCGCAACTGACCTGGCAGTGGTAGCCACAGCAGGCGCCATCAAACGGGCTGGAATAGATCCGCATCTTGTCGACCATGTTGTCATGGGCAATGTGGTTCAAACCAGCAAGGATGCCATCTACTTGGCAAGGCATGTTGCTTTGCGTACTGGCGCCAGAACTGCTGTTCCAGGGCTTACTATCAACCAGCTTTGCGGTTCGGGCGTCTATGCAGTGGCGATTGCCGGCATGCTCGCAACTTCCGGGCAAGCAGAAGTCGTCGTCTCCGGCGGCAGTGATTCTTTGTCTATGACTCCTTATTTGTGCTGGGGCGTGCGCTGGGGATCAAGAATGGGGCACCTTGAGATGTGGGACGGGCTGGACATTGTCGATACTTACACCAGGCTGTCTATGGGTGAAACAGCCGAGGTTTTGCAGGAACGTTACAAGATAAGCAGGCAGGAGCAAGACAAGTTTGCGTTAAGAAGCCAGATGCTGTGCAAGGAGGCGCAAGATTCGGGGCGGTTGTCAAAAGAGATAGTGCCTGTGGAGGTTGCCGACAAGAAAGGAACGACTCGACTGGTCAGCCGAGACGAGCACCCGCGGGCAGAAACATCATTAGAAGCGTTGGGGAGACTCAAGCCTGTATTTAAGAGCACCGGGACAGTGACAGCCGGAAATGCCTGCGGTATCGTAGATGGTGCTGCTGCTGTAGTTGTGACTACAATGCAGGCAGCAGGGAAATTGGGGCTTCCCCCGCTTTGCCGTGTTGTTTCCTGGGCAGTGGAAGGTGTTGCACCCGATGTAATGGGAATAGGTCCAGTGGTGGCCATACCGTCGGCTCTGCGTAAGGCAGGGTTGACGCTTGAAGATATTGATCTCATCGAGATCAATGAAGCATTTGCTGTGCAATATTTGGCTTGTGAGGCAGACCTTGTTCTTGACCGCCAGAAGGTCAATGTCAATGGTGGAGCTATAGCCCTGGGACATCCTTTTGCTGCTTCCGGCACACGTTTGTTGCTTACACTGGCGTTAGAACTGCAAGAACGTAAAGCGCGCTATGGACTGGTCAGCCTCTGTATTGGCGGCGGTATGGGCATAGCTATGATTATTGAGCGTCTATAGCAGCACTGTCAGCTTTTCGGGTTCCAGTAAGTAACATATTTGTTTGGCTGTACTGGTTGTGGATCTTCGTGTCCCTTTTGTGTATAGACGTATTTCTTATAAGGATTGACCGGCTTAGGTGGTTCTGATTGCTTTGTGTCGGCAGATGCTTGAAGCTCCGGCAAAATGCTCGGCATGTTTGCCGGTGGAGGCGGGACAAGATAGTTGCCGTAGCGATGTTGCTTGCTGTGATGATGCGTTTGCTGTTTCGGCTTTGCTTGTGCCGAATGTGACGCAACCATCAGCAGAGCGGTGCTGGCGACAACTATCACAGCCAGTTTATTTTTTGGCATAAATATTAGTACCGCTTATGGTTCAAATGCCTTATGGCCATTCCCTAATAAAAGTAATAGTTCGATTCTACCACTTGAATATTGCCATAAGGAAAGCAGATGGCGGCAAAGTCTTTTATGTGAAGTTAGCCGTTAGCATTAGTGAGACTGGAAGTGAATTTGTTGCGAAATAGTTAACCTGCCTGGTCTGGATTCAGCCGGCAAATAATGGGGTGTAACAAGATAGCCTGCATGATCTTGTCACTTGAGTGAGCATGCAGCTTGATGGCTAGAACCAATACCGTTCAGTTATTCCAACGGCTTAGCTGAACGGTATTGCGGCTAAAACTGCATCCAGCGGTTGCTTTTCTTTGCTGGAACTGGCGCAAATTTAGCCAGCTCCTGTGGATCCGGAGCTTTGTAGAGAGTTGCTTTCCCCCACCAGATCTTCAGATCAGTTAGAGTCCCTTGCCTTAGCTGTATTGCTGGCGGCAGCGGTGGTGGAGGCGCTGGTGGCGCCTGGGAAGAACTATTGCTTGGAGTTACGCCAAATCGGACTTGATCGGTGTCGCTTCTCAGTCCACACTTTAGCCTCTCCAATTCGCCGCGCCATGGATTGTGGACTGTCTGCTCATCAGTCTTCTCTGCTGCCGGTTCTGCAATTTGTGTAACCTCGCTGTGTACCAACACTTTCTTGCGGTCATGCCTGATCGGATGATTTGCAGTGAGCATGGGAAGTCGAATGCGGATGAAGGTTAACATGGTCTCTACTCCTGGGTCACATGTTGTATTCCCATTTGCAGCGGTTAATAACTCAAAAACCCGCTCCTTAGGCGGGTTTTACATTGATTGTAGTTAATCATCGGTAAATGATTGCAGCCTGAAGAGCAACCGCTGCTGCTTGTGTAGGCTTATGTTGATGTTCTGCTGACGCCGGGACTAGCTTGCCCAATGCCGTCAACTTGGGGTGTAGGGGCGCGTCGGGACGCGCCTGGTGGGCGGCTCTCGAGCCGCCCCTACAGTTGCCCCCCTACAGTTGCCCCCCTACAGTTGCCC
>CAILLX010000224.1 GCA_903835185.1 uncultured bacterium
CGCAAAGCTGCTCCTAAAAAAGCTGTGAAAAAGACTGTCGCTCGCAAAGCTGCTCCTAAAAAAGCTGTGAAAAAGACTGTCGCTCGCAAAGCTGCTCCTAAAAAAGCTGTGAAAAAGACTGTCGCTCGCAAAGCTGCTCCTAAAAGGGCAGCTGCCAAAAAAGCTTCAGTAACGCGCACTGCCAAGAAGGTTGTAGCCAACAAGCGCACAACAAAACGTAAAACAGCAGCCAAGGCCCCCGTAGCGGTCCAAGGCGGAATAGGCGGCGAACAAGCTTAAATAGCTTGCAAGCAGTAAATAAAGAGAGACCCTGGGTGATTCCAGGGTCTCTCTTTATTTACTGCTTGCAAAATAATGGTGTTACCGGTGGTATCACCATCGCGCCTGACATGCGCCACAACCTAGTGAAACCAGGCAAACGACAGCTGCAGCCTCGACATCCAACCAGATGATTGTGACTTTCTTCGGCGTGTAGCAGGTTCTCTGTTTTGCATTTTACTTCTGAGAAGCTGCTCAAGCGACTTGGCACCGTGATTGTCCGGGTCAAGATTCTTCAAACTCTCCAACTCTGAAAATGACATAGTCAACCAACCGCGAGCACAATAAACCTGTGCAAGCAGGAGCCGGTAACGACTGTCAAACGGAGAGACCTCAATTGCATCGCGTAGATGTTGTTCAGCACCTAGCCAGTTGCCTTCAAAATAGCAATCATATGCAAGCTCATACTGCCTGTCAGCCCACTTCTCGTCTCTGACAGTTTCTTCAGTTATGTCCCCAAGTCTCATTGCAGCCATTGTAGATAACCCATTTCAGCAATACACCAGCACCGGCGAACTAATCGTCGGGAGAGCACCTATAGCTATCTTCCCGCAATCAATCAGAAGGCGTTGTTAAGAGATCGTATATTGTTATCAGGGAAACCCTATGTTTATACCACTATCCTGCTTTGTGTGGAGAGCCTGGCAGCAACAAAGCTTGACGGCAGAGAAAACTGTAAGTTGCTTCCCACATCTCTTCGAGCTTGTCGATCAAAGAATGGTCCGACTCTAACAGGTGCAACTCAACCTGCTCAGGATTATTGCAGGCAAAAGAGAGACTCTCGGCAACAGGCACAGTATCGTCGTGCTGTCCGTGAAAGACCAGAGCAGGAACTTTCACTTTAAGATTGTCTGTAACATACTGCTCGGCATCGAGGATAAAGCTGTACTTAAGCCGCTCCATCCTCTCTCTTCCATGATGGAAGACCTCCGTATAACCGCTGTCTCTCCAGCTCTGCAAACCTTCAGCTCCAAGCAGCTCGACCAAGCGGCGTGGCAATCCAAAAGCAGGCGCCAAAAGTACCACTGCCTTTGTCGAGCAATAACGCTCAGCGGCAATCGTAGCTAACAGACCACCTAAACTTGACCCTACAATAAATGCAGGATTGCCTACATCAGCCGACGACAGAAGAGAATCAATTATCTGCAACTGACTGCTTAAACTGAGATCAGCAAAATCATCACCGTTGAGATCTGGTAAGAGAACATTGATGCCATAAGAGGAGAGCTTTGCAGCAAAATACTGTGCTTTTATGGACGACGGGCTGGAGGCAAAGCCGTGCAGATATAGGCAGGTAGATAGAACTGTCATAATTCTTCAGGTGAAATGCCAGCCTGGACTCTCATCTAAACACCCTGCCTTATTTAACTTTCAATGGCCGCAAATAATTTAACCACCAGATGCTCTGGCTGCCAAGCAACATCATTATATAACAACGTCTGCGGCGCTTCTGTAGTCTGCCACAGTTAGCAGAAGCCCGGTGGACTGACAGGAATTAGCGCTTCAATCTGCAAGATCTTGGCGCCAGGTAAGGTAATATCAACACAAACAGGCAGGCTGTCGCCAAGCGGCTGTCTGGTCTACAGCAGACACACTACCGCGAGGGCAATGGGCGTCATGTCCAATAGAGAAGGACATCAAGGAACGAGCAACCTTTTTCGCGTGCTCCCAGAACATTGTCCTCGCACTGCCAAGGAAAAGTACAAGCGCTTGCACTTTTATGTCTCAAAACTTGGTGTTGCAGTCTCCGATTTCCTCATTGAGTCTCTGCTCAATCTTCGCAGCTCAGCTCACCTGTACCAGGACGCACAGATACAGCAGCTCGCGTTGAAAGGGTACAACGACGAAGAGTACACCTCCAGTGTTAAAGAACTGCTGTGCATATGGCTGCATCTCGAAGCGATGGATCAAGGCGGCGACGCCATGCCTGACTGGTTGCTCAGATTCCTGCGACTAGCATTTGGAGCTACAGACATACTCATTCCCAGACCAAGGGCTCAACAAGTACTCAACTCTTACGGACACTGCGCAGATGAGGAGAGCCTCATCACTGAGTCAGCGCTCAGAGCCGGACATGCTCTCGGTTTCGGTGAAACCGCCACCATTTTTGCTCCCAATTTGTCGCCTATTCTCTCGGATACCGGCAAGGTTCGCCAGACTATTTTGCAGGAAGCTTTAGCACTACCGCTCGAGAAAGTGACTAAACTTCCAATTTGTTGACCATGTGAGATACCATACAACATAAAGTAGGCAGCGTTGCAGGAGGAATGAAGATGTGCCAGACCCAGGGCGAAGAACTGCCACCAGGTCTCTTTCGCGCCCGAGCTCAACACTGCCCAGCCACCAGAGAGGAACTTTACGAGCGCCTGAATTTTTACGCTTCCTGGATGGGAGTGGCTGTGTCTGATGTCCTTTATGAGTGTCTCATGGAATTGAGAGAGGCAGCTCCTAAGCTTCCGGACGAAACTGTGCGGCAGCTTGCCCTGAAAGCTTACAGTGACAATGAATATGCTCAGGCTGTCAAAGAGATTCTCTGCATCTGGTTTCATTTAGAAGCGATGGATCAAGGAGGAGACGAGGCACCAGAATGGCTGTTATCTTTCTTGCGTCTTGCTCTTAACGCTTCCGATTATCTAATCCCAACTCCAAAAGCTCTCGATGTGATGCGTGCTCACGATAATCACAGCTCATTGGGCTCGCTGTGTCAGGCAGCTTCTGTTCGCACCTGTCAGGCTCTCGGCTTTGGAGAGTTTTCACCAGGCTTTGCAGCAGCAGTTAACAAAGTCTTCTTTCAAACCGCTCCCCAGCGTCAGCAGATACTGGAAGAGGCGCTGGCATTACCTCTGGAGACTATGAGATCACGCCCATTGCCATAAGACTGCTCATTCATAGAACTGTCTGGCAAGATCGTTAAAATTGCTCAAATTGCTTCTAACAAGTAATACCATGCGCTATGTTTAGCAGGAGTGTCGCGTGGAGAGCTCAAAATTGGTGGAAGCAGTTGAAATGTTTGCTTCGGGATCGCAATATGAACCGAACTCGGACGAAGAACGCAACTTCAGGCTGGACTATTATGTTTGCCGCCTGGCGACCTCTGCAGCCGACGAACTGACTGCAGCTGTACTCGGCTTGCGCAATGCAGCAGGCCGCTTGCAACCACCCGAACTTGGCACTCTGGCACTCAAACAGGTAAAGGAAGAAGAGTTTACAGCAGCTGTTAAGGAGATTGTCTGCATCTGGATTCATCAAGAAGCAGTTGAACAGGGCGGCGATTCGTTACCTGACTGGCTGAGGACATTCTTCCGCATCTCTTTTGGAGCAGCAGACAGCATGTTGCCAAAACCAACAGCCTGGGAGGTCATGCACGCTTATGGCCGCTGCCAGGACATGGTCTCTTTGTGCATGGAAGCATGTTGTCGGGTTTGCACAGAGCTAGGTTTTGGAGTTGCTTCAATGAACTTCAGCCCGGCTGTAATGCCAATCGTCCTCCAGACAGGCACTCTCCGGCAACAGATACTCAAAGAAGCATTAACTTGCCCGCTGCACGAACTGAATTCAATGGCCAGACTTTAGAAGCCAACAATTTAGCTTAGAATTAATCTGCAATCATGCCCACAAAGAATCAATTCTGAGTCAGAATTCTGTTGATTCCAAGATGAATCTGGGCATAATGGAGCCAGATCTCAAGCGGGTTGAAAAGGTAGAGTCTCATGTCCAAACATCAATTTGAAGAACTAAAGCCAGAAGCTCCCAAACAGCAGAATCCGCTGCTGAGTTGGGACAAAAGCTTGACACCGAAAGATTTCCATACAGACAAAACTCAAAGCTCAGCAGTGGTGCCCCCTCTCGAAATTGGGGCAAACTTTATCACCACTGGGATCTGGAACTTGCAGCCAGAAGACAAACCGCACCAAGTTGCCCCTGAGTTACTAGCCACATTCAATAAATCCTTAACCGACAACCTGGCTAAACTTGCTACTGTTTAACCAGCTCCTAAACGGCAGTGAGAACTATGTTTCTACAGTGAACTCTGTCTGGTTTTGGCTGTCCAATCCTTTGGCAATACCGGTCAACTCTGCAAAAGCAAGGTCAACTAAAAACGGCACATTGGGAACTCTACTGCAACCGCTGTCAGACCAGTGCACTAAATATTCAATATTTCCCGCCGGTCCTTTAATTGGAGAAAAAGTAGCAGCTCTAGCTACCAGCCCCAACTCGGCACCTTTCTCCAGCAGTGACTCAATAACCTGAATATGCACAGCAGGAGACCTGACCACACCGCCTTTGCCCACAGATTCACGCCCTGCTTCAAACTGAGGCTTAATCAAGCAGATTAGATCATAGCCGTGAGTATCAAGCAAGCTTAAGATAGCCGGCAAGACTTTGACCAGCGAGATGAAAGCAAGATCAACAACAGCAAGATCAGCCCACTGCTGCCCTGGTTGGTAAAGGATCTCTGGGGTCAGATGGCGGGCATTAATCCGCTCTTTAACAACAACTCTGCTATCCTGTCGCAACGACCAGTCAAGCTGTCCGTAGCCGACATCAACAGCATAGACACGCTGCGCGCCACTTTTGAGAAGGCAGTCAGTGAAGCCGCCTGTGGAGGCTCCTATGTCCAGACAGATGCGCCCGGAAACATCGACTGCGAACTCCCGTAACGCCTTCTCCAGTTTCAGCCCGCCACGGCTGACATACTTTGCCTGCCCCCAACCAGCGAGCAGATCAACTTGAGAACCCTCAGCAACTGGAGTCCCAGACTTTGTCACTTTTTGCTTGTTGACAAGAACAGCTCCATCCATAATTGCTGCCTGAGCTGCCTCGCGACTTGAAAACAAGCCCAGTTCAAGAAGCAGGAGATCCAGTCGCTGTTTTTTCATAATCTGTCTGCTATCTCCCACAACTTCATCTCTGTCTTTTTATTTCACTACTGTTGCGCTGAGGGCAACACTTAGTAAAATTGAATAATACCAATCGGGGAGCAGACCTGGCTGGATGAAGAAACCGCCTTGAAAGCGGCTGCCTGGAAACGGGTTGGGGGTTCGAGTCCCTCCTGCTCCGCCAATTATTAAAACGAACTCATCAAATTCGCGACAATACGCTACAGGCAGGTTGTCTGTGACAGCAAGAGCCAACCTGCCTGCTGCTGGGTCTGGGGTATGCTTTTTGTCTTATGTCAGAAAAACTTTTAAAAATCTGACACCTTCTTTTTTGCCAAAAAGGAGATCATGTATATCCGCATAGGCTTGAGTAACAACGACCTCACAAGCCGCATTCATCAGACAGCCAGCTTTAGATCAACCGAGCCTCTCCTGATTGAAACTGGTGATGCCCACGAGCACACAGTCAGCCGCCTCCCACCTGGCAAAACATTAGTTGTGTCAGCCACTGGAGCAGCACTGATGCTGACGGGGCTGAATGATTCAGCAATGACAAAATGCAGCCGCCTCAGGATAGCCACCGCAGTGCCCCAGGCAGAAATCACTGTAAGCAGTCTCATGCGCTCAGGCGCTGGCGGAAAGAATGCTGCTGTCTACAAAGGTTCCATTGAGGTATCAGCAGCGGACAACGGCATCAGATTGATCCTCCTTTGCGAACCTGACTCATATCTCCAGGGTGTGCTTGGCTCTGAAATGCCGTGCAGTTACAGCAAAGAAGCTCTCAAAGCTCAGGCAGTAACAGCAAGAACCTATGGACTGCACCCCCGCATCGATCACACAGCTGAAGGATTTAATGTTTGCGATTCATTTCTCTGCTGCCAGAATTTCACAGGCAATGCTCAACCACTTAACGAGCATTACGCCGAAGCAATCGCATCCACACACAATGAGATCCTCACTTGCAAAGACGTACCTATTCTTGCATTGTTCAGCTCCTGTGCTGGCGGGCATACTGAGAGTTACGAGAACTGCTTTTCAGATCCAGTAACACAAGAGTTCCCGCCTCAGCCAATCCCTTATCTCCAGGGAGTAGCAGAAGGTCATCTACAGTTCAATCTCGGCGACGAAGGACAACTCAAGCAGTTCTACACCTCTCCAAAGCCGGACACCTGCGACTCCTGGTCACCACATTTCCGCTGGCAGATTGCTTTGCCTGCCGATTCACTTGAATCACACATGCACCACATAGTAGCCACTATGCTCTCTGACAACCAGTTTGCCAGCTTTATCAAGCCGCCTGCCTCCCAACAGTTTGGGCATATTGAAAAGTTTGCAGTGCCCAGGCGCGGCTCGGCTGGTACTGCCATCAACATGGTTATCTACACATCTGCTGGACAGTGGACAGTTCTCAAAGAGCTCGTTATTCGCAGTGTCTTTAAAAACCCTGACATGAAGCTTACAAGGCTGCAGAGCGCACGAATTTTCTTCAAGCATGAAAGAGACAAGCTCGGACTACTCTCGACCCTGGTCATCTGCGGGCTTGGCTGGGGACACGGAGTTGGGTTCCAGCAGACAGGCGCGCAAGGGCTGGCTCTATCCGGAATAAACTATCGTGAGATCCTTTCCCACTATTACAAAGGCGCTACTATTCAACGTCTTTAGCCTCTTTCTGCCATTCGACTATCTTCTGAACAACAAGCACTCAACCGACACAGAAGTCAAGTTCATGATAAATAGCAAGTTTTAAGTAATACTGTTTATTAGGCTTCGTCAGTCACACCCACCTGTGGATATTCAATTAGAGAATTGGAAGCGCCAGTAGAATCCACCAGAAATTCTCACACAGTTGCCATCCGCTTCTGTCTTATGGCAACAGCTCTGTTTTTGTTTTTCACATCTGTAGCTCTAGCTGACTATTTCCTATATCCATTGCTGGTCAAGCCTGACACAACTGTTTTCAACCGTGGCGACAACGGTCTGTGGATGGGGTCGCAGTGGTATCTGGGCAAAGCCAACAAAGATAGCACTGTACGCATGAGCCAGCGGCTAAAAGAGGCCCAGATACGTTACGCCTACTTCCATGTCAGAGATATAAACAAAGCCGGATTGTTGAGATATCACTGTGACAAAGCAGCTATTAGCCTCCTGCAGACTCTCAAAAAGAACTATCCTCAAGTAAAGGCAATAGCCTGGATCGGCGCAGTCAACGCTCAATCGGGCGGCGAAGTTAGTTTAGCAAGCAATAAGGTTCGCTCCAGAATGGCATCTGAAACAAAATGGCTGACACAGGTGTGCGGCTTTGACGGCGTTCAGTGGGACTTTGAAATCTGCAAGGATGGAGATCCGCAATTTCTGGCGCTCCTGAAAGAAACACGTAAGGCGTTGCCTCCAGGAAAGATCCTCTCCATTGCTGCTCCTGCCTTATGGAGCTCCCGGTACTACGCACCAATTGCCAGAACCTGCGATCAGGTGGCAGTAATGTGTTATGACACTGTCTCCATCTTTCCCCGTTACTACGTTGCCATCGTTAGCCAGGAGACATCTCGCGTCACTGCTGCTGTAGCTAGAGTCAATCCTGCGTGCAAGGTTATATTGGGAGTACCAACTTATAAGGACAGAACAATCGCTCATCAGCTGCATGCTGAAAATCTCATGATGGCCTTAGTTGGAGTCAAGGCAGGATTGAAAGACAGACGAGCTCAACTGTCTGTATTTGCCGGCATAGCTCCTTATGCAGACTTCACAACTGGTGACAGTGAATGGTCAATCTACAGAAGATACTGGTTGAACGCAGCACCAACCCCCGGTAGTCACCTGGTGGCTGCGTGTGCAGGGAAACTGGAGCAGACCAGGGCACCCGACAAACAGGTACCTCGTAAAGAATAGTCGCTAACAGGAGGAATCCCTCGTGGGTGAAAGCAGAAATCCTAATTTAGGCATTCTCACCAGACCAGAGAAGACTGATAGAGAAGGTTGGAGGCGGAACCTGGGTAGGTCAGCTCTGCAACTGACATATCCTCGCGCATCCTCCTGGTGGACAGGCAAACCACCTGAAACCGGGATCTGTCCTGGTGTTGACGCCGACGGCATCATCCACTCGCTTGATATTCCAGACCTGGCAACCTGCTCCAGAAAAGAGGTGCAAAACTATTTCGACAATACCTGGACTCTCACTGAAGCACTTTTTTCAGCACTGCTTGGCGAAGAGGCTTTTTATCGCCCGCCATATCATAGATTGAGACACCCACTAGTTTTTTACTACGTTCATCCAGTAACTCTTTATATCAATAAGCTCCTGGTCGCCGGACTTATAGCTAATCCTGTCAATGAGTACTTCGAGCGCTTATTTGAAACTGGTGTCGACGAGATGTCCTGGGATGACATGTCCAAGAACGAGATTGACTGGCCAACAATCGATGAGCTCTGGTCTTATCGTAGACGGGTGTATGAGATCGTCTCGCATGCGATTCAGAACGCCCCTGGTCTGGAGCCCAATCACGCAACCATCGGACAGGACAGCCCGCTGTGGGCTCTCTTTATGGGCTTCGAGCATGAGCGCATACATCTTGAGACATCATCAGTACTCATCCGTGAACTACCTGTTGATCTAGTGCGGCGTCCGGATTACTGGGCACCACTTCATCCGTCAGCCATTGCAGAGACACACAGCTATGCAACACCTGCGCCAGGACATCCAGTCAATGAATTTGTCACAGTTACCGGCGGCAGCGTCACTCTAGGCAAGCCGACTAACTTTCCCACTTACGGCTGGGATAACGAATACGGCTCACGCACAGATCAGGTGAAAGAGTTTCACGCCACGCGATTTCTCATAAGTAATGCAGAGTTCTGGGATTTTGTCTCAGCTGGCGGTTATCAGGACAAGCGCTACTGGTCGCAGACCGGTTGGAGCTGGCGCACATTTAGAAACGTCAAATGTCCAACCTTCTGGGTCCAGGATGGTCCTGCCGGCTCTCACCAGTACAAATTGCGCACCTGTTTCGAAGTTATCCCGATGCCCTGGTCCTGCCCTTGTGCAGTTAACTATCACGAAGCGTCAGCCTACGCACGCTGGGGCAGCGAGCGTGACGGCAGCTCGCAAACATACAGGCTCATCTCCGAAGCCGAGCACCAGCGTCTTCGTCAAGTGATGCATGTGAAAAATGATAATGTTGAGCAGCTCATTGTGCCGCCACCATGCAATATAAACTTACGGTGGGGATCCGAATGCGCTGTTGACAGTGGAGATGCAGGCAGCGGAGCATTTAGAGATCTGTTCGGCAATGTCTGGCAGTGGTGTGAAGATGACTTCAATCCGCTGCCGCAGTCTAAAGTTCATCGTTATTATGATGACTTCAGTACCCCTTGCTATGATGGCGAACATCAAATGATCATGGGCGGCTCTTTCATCAGTACAGGCGATGAGTCCACCACACACGCCCGCTTCCATTTCCGCCCGCACTTCTTCCAGCATGCCGGCTTCCGCCTGGCATACTGCGACGACAACTCCGACGGTGGCGCTGTGCATATCAAAGCTACCCCAACAAGCGCCAGTCAATATGAAACAGACCTGCTGCTCTCTCAGTATTTGACTCTCCACTACGGCTCTTCTTCCGAACAGATGCCTTTTACATTTGGACCTGCCGATGCTACAGACTTTCCCAGACGCTGTGCAGCTCTTATAATCGATTGGTGCCGGAAACTAAAGGTGCCAACAGATCACGCACTCGATGTCGGCTGTTCTGTAGGTGGTGCTTCTTTTGCGCTGGCAGACATATTCACAAGAGTAGAAGCTGTCGATTTAAGTGAGTCTTTTATTGCCACAGCCAGGCAGATTAAGCAGGAAGGCATAATTAAGTTCAGCTGCAAAGAAGAAGGAGAACTTTCAGTCGAACTGAACGCAACGGTACCAGAAGAGCAAAGACGCCGCGTCAACTTTCGCCGCGCTGACGCTTGCTCGCTGCCGGCTGATTTTGTTGATTTTGACGCAGTACTCATAGCCAATGTCCTCTGCCGTTTGCCCAGCCCGATGGCTCTGCTGTCGCGATTAGGTGGCAGTCGGGGCACTGTACGTCCTGGAGGGCTATTAGTTATTACAACTCCTTATAGCTGGAGCGAGCGCTTCACTCCGCGCGATGTTTGGCTGGGAGGATTTACTGACACACACAGTCAACCGGTACACTCACGAGATCGGCTTGCCTCAGCTCTACAACAGCATTTCGAACTTTTAGAAGCAAAGGATATGCCTTTTGTCATCCGCGAACACAAGCGGAAGTACGAATATATTGTTGCCGAAGCCACTGTCTGGCGTCGCCGCTAGATCAGCGTTCGCCGACGCTACAAATAAACTGCTGGTGCGACATGAGACACATGTTCGGCATTAGATCTTCTTGAACACCACGCGGCGGTTTTTGGCGCGCCCTGAGGTTGTTGAGTTACTCGCCAGCGGACGCGTCAAGCCAAAGCCATGGGCTGTCAGCCTTTTTGCCTTAATACCACAATGCCAGACAAGATAGCTCTTAACTGCAGCGGACCGACGCTGAGACAACAATATGTTGTACGCTGCAGTACCAAAATTGTCTGTATGTCCTTGAACTTCCAGACAAAGATCCGGATTTTGCGTCAGATAACTGCCCAGATCGTCGAGAATTGGTTTGGATTGACTCTTAATGACAGCTTTGTCAAAGTCGAAAAGGATGGCATAAGTAGTTGCTTCGCCTTTTTCTTTGAGCTGCTTGATCACATCAGCTGCAGCTGATGTAGAAAAACGTGGCGCCCCCCAGGCAAAAGGACCGTTACCAGCCACAAGCATCGGAAAGTCAGGCTTATCCATAATCCAGTAGTTCCAGCCATTGTCTGTTGTAGCCTTAATTGTCCGTACCTTCGCCATCTTGCCGTCAATTTGAACAGCAACATACTCCTGACCGACTGCCTGTATGGCTCTAGGCATTACTCCACGAGCACGAGCATATCCTGGCGGAATTTCTGGTCCGTCCAGTCCAAATGATGTCCTCTGCCCGCTCTTAATAGCCTGATAAAGAAAGTCAGAGATACGCAAGGCACAAGTGTAACCAGAAAAAATACATGTCTCTTTATCAGGATAGAAAAGGCTCACTCGCTCTGAACGCTTAAGATCTTCAGCTCTGATTGTGCGCCGGCCGAAAGTGTCAGCCGGAGCTGACATGTCCCAGTCAAAAGTCAGTCCGCCAGCACCACATTTGACAATATGAGCCGCGAACTCATAATCACCAACTGTCTTCCAGCGTGTGTCGAGACCATTGAAAATTGGGTAGGTAACGCTGAGTCCAGGTTTTAGAACCAGCTTATCAGTTAAGTCTTCCAGAGCTGCAGTAGCTTGGCTCTCTTGAGCAGCTGCTGGCACAGATTGACACCAGCCAGATAATGTTGCTGCCGTGGCAAGACAAAACAAAAGAGCAGGCACCAGCAAGAGATAGACAGTTCGACTCATCGCACACCTTTACCGCCGCTGTGAGCAGCGACAGCTGAAGATCGACTTGCTCGCAGCCTATATTAGCGAAAATACATGTTGCATCCAGTCGTGTCTGAGAAGTATAGCGATCAGAGTGTACTGCTACATGAGAGAAGACCTATAGAGATGGAGGCACGCACAGATCAGCCAGTCGGCAAGTGTTCAGTCACTAAGTATGCTGCTGCTCCGAATGCTACAGCTACGTTAAGTGACTCCTTAACACCACGCATCGGCAGATAACAGAGAAGCTCACAACAAGATGCTGTCTCGGCAGCAAGCCCACATACTTCGTTACCGACAACAAGACATAGCGGTGTCCTTATTTTGCCTTCGGCAAGCGCTTGCCCAAGAGCAACGCTTCCCCGACCTAGCTCCAGTCCAACAATCTGGACTCCTTGTTCTGCCAACTGCGGGAGTACCTCCAGAGAGTTACGATAATACCTCCACGAGACGCTCTCCTCAGCACCGAGGCTGGTCTTGTTAATCTCAGCTCTCGGCGGGCAGCCAGTAATGCCACAGAGAAAAAGTTGCCCTATGCCTGCCCCGTCAGCAGTACGGAATATAGAGCCAACATTCCACAAACTGCGCACATCTTCGACTAAGGCTGACAGGCAAGCTGTCTGCAGCGGCCATCCAGCCGGACCACCAGCAACCGCCTGTGACTGCAACCTGCGTTCATATATTCGGTCAATCTGTCCAAGCAGATCAAGAGATCTGAACCTTGCCTCCTTCTTGCATTGAGGGCAGTTCACTATCTGGCTGCCGGCTGGCGCTTCAAATTGATATTGACAGTCCGGGCGGGGACATCGGCTCCACATTGTATTTACCTGGGTCGACAGATCTCAGCGCTGGTTGCTATTGGATAGCAGCTACTCAAGCGACACCTGCAACTTAGCACCGGCGGCGGTGAACTTCAGCGATACTGCACCATCCTTAACATGCGGTGCTGGCAGATACTTGAAAGCCTGGACAAACTTCTCAATATATCTGTCATAAGCTTCATCACCGGACTGATTAGAAAGCTCCACCTTTTGCAACGCCCCATCTTCGCCTACTGCAATAGTGACAACTACCTTACTCTTAGAAGCCTCTTTAGGGGGGCTAAACTTAGCTTTGGCAAGATCTTCAATTTTTTTGACATAGGCGGCTAACTCATCTGCAGTAGCCTCTTTCTTCTCTGCTTTGGTACTAGAAGGCGTTGCTCCTGTTGTAGTAGCAGTTGTTGTACCAGGAACTGCTCCTGTCGCAGCAGTTGTACTAGTTGTTGTTCCAGGTGCAGTATTAGTGGGAGCACCTTCACCTGTTGTTGAGACAGCTGGTACCGCCTCCTGAGTCTTGGCAATCAAAGGTGCAGCCATAGTCTGAATTAACCAGAGAGTAGTCTCATAGTCTAAGAGCTCCCCTTGCAAGGGACGTCCAATTACAAGAATAGCTTTACCAGACACCAGCGATGCGTAAGCACCAATTAAGGCCATCTGGGATGTACCATCCTGTCTGCCATAGCGAGTAACTATCCAGTTGAAAGTGACTCCACCCCATTTGCTCGGTCCCCTGGCAAGCAGCGTCACATTATCAATGCGCTTCATCTCTTCGTTTTGATTAAAGTCGGTATACGGCACTTTGACAGCAACAAGCTCAAGGTGATTAACAACAGTTGTGCTGTCGAGCACAACACAAAGGAGCTCCAAATTCTTCTTCTCTGAGGAGAGAGTAAAAGAGTAAGATCCACTAGTCCGCTCAGAAGCATCTCCATAGACATAATCAGGCACTGGAGTGTCTTTAAAACCAGCATACTGGGTGGCAACCAGCACAGCTTTTTGCACATCACCTTTGTTCGGCGCAGTTGCTGCTGGACCCTCCTGCGTTACAGGCGGTGGAGCAGGTGAAGGTGTATTCTTGGTTCCACTGCAAGTAATCATGCAGATAGAAACAATAAGTACTAGGGCAGCGCCGCCAATCATGAGTTGTCGACGGCTCAAGCCAAGAGCCATCGTCTGCAATGCGCGTAGCGAACCAGCTCCAGTAGTAGAGGCCGGCATGTCGCCAGTTACCAGGTCTGCACCACAACGCTGACAGTTGCCTTCTTGAACATTCACTGTTCGGCAGGCAGGACAGATAAACCTGCCAATCCTGCCGACCGCACCCTCAGACACAGACTCGGCTTCAGAGCGCACAGGCAGCTCCGAAGGCGGTTCGTCAGGGGCTACTATACCGAAAGAGCCTGTCGCCTTGAGCTTCTTTAAAGTATCACTTAAAGCTTGAACCAGAGTCATCTGATACAGCTTGCCAGCAGGAGCTATCTGACCTGGCGGCGGCACAAAAGGACCACTGCTCAGTCCTAGCAGACAAGCATCTTTAAGAACGATTCCACCGGATAGAGTTTGCGGAAACGGAAGACTATGCAACACTGTGCTGCTGTTTGTCGCTGACCTGCCTGCCACAGCTCCTTGCAGGAGCACCGGGCGCGAAGTGATCGGGTCAAGATAAAAACCTGTGAGCGGTTCGCCTACAGACAACTGTTGTTCATGCACAGGAGGAAGAGGCGCTCCTAGCTGACCGTTTCTACTAAAAACACTATCTTTATCAAGGACAATAATCTGCAGGCGCAGCATCTCCTGAATAGCGCGCAGAGAAGTGTAGGTGTCAGCCCCAATGCGCTCAGCAAGCTTGTCAAGGGTCAAGTAGCCATCCAGAACTGTCCAGAGCCGCTCGACCAGCCAGAGCGCATTGGGGTGAACAGAGCTCGGATCATAGACCTGCTGCGCTCGCACATAGCGAGCGCTCGGTCCGCCAAGAGCATCCATAAAGCCAGGAAGCTCGGCAGCACGACGGGTTGCTTCGCAGAGGAGTTTGGCAAAGGGTGTCTCTATATCTCGAGCATTGGCCCAGTCAAAAGAAGTATTGGATTGAAATACATATTTGCCGGCTGTAGCTCTGGCAACCATCTCAAAAATAGCCAGTTCGCCTGCAAGCATATTGTTATAGATAGCTCGCTGCACATAACCCTGCACACCTTGCCTGACTGCCAACCGCGCCAGCGGACGATTGCGCATATCATAAAGTGAGAGCAAACCTTCACGTCCTGAAGTTGCCATGCGCTCGACAACTGCAGCCATGTCAGCAGCTGAATAACTTCCCGAAATATCTTGTGGAGTGACAGTCAAAGGCATAGCCAACAGCGAGTTAGCTTCAGCAATCTTGTCAGCTCCCAGGTCAAGCACATTAGGCTCGAGAGACATACTAGCTATGTCGTTTTCTGGACAGACAGGAAGTTCAGAAGTCAGCCCCAGCTGCGCCAGATAACGTGTACGTGCTTCTCGCCTGCTGAAATCAGGGTGCAAAATTACCGTCTTGACTGAATAGACAAGCTGCGGATGTGGAAACTTTACAGCCAGCGCCCATGGCAATTCCACATAGTTGCCAACACTAGATGCGCAAGCAGCAACACGTGTCTTTGACAACAGGCAGACCTGTCCAAGGACCAGTTCTGGAGTAACAGTTCGGTCAACAACAAGACCTACACTATCGGCAAGAGTCGAAAACAGTTCGTTGTCAGTCATGATCATCAGCCAGATACAGGGAAAACATGCTACCGGGCAATCTTACACCACCGACACTGTTTGGATCACTCCTTTTCCTCTAAATAAAGAATGGCAAACTGCCAGAACAAGCCTAAATGACGCGCCAAACTGATGCTCTATCGGCTCTGACAAGTCGAGGACTGGCTGGGGTGTCACCGGGAGTGCGAGACTGAGATTACAGCTTTAGCTTGAGCATTGTTCTGCTGGCTACCATGTAAAAGCACAGCCTTCACTGTTTTCCAGATGGGCGGCAGACAATAACGACATGGAACCTGCCCGGCAGCTATAGCCTGACAGCGGAAGTGGAAAAGAAGAACATGCCTGACGTTCATAGCCTGAGCAAACGGACAAGACGGTCGATGGAACTTAGAGGAGAAAGTGTTGCCAACATATTTATATGGGAGATCAAGAGGACAACTGAGATTGCTTCTGCTTTCAAGCACAGGAGCAGCATCTGTGGTAGCTCTCGTGACAGACTCTGCGACAGCTGCCACAGACGACAATCCGGTCACAGTGACAAGAGCAAGCAGAAAGCAGACAACTAACCACATAATTAAGCTCGGCAAAGTGATACGAGTTCCAACCAGATAGACGGAACAACAAACCGTTCAGTTCAAAATTGAGGGCAAACAGCTTGACGCATGCCTCAGACTCATCGCAGCGGAACGACTGTACCAACTGACGCCGGAGCAATCATCCGCCGCTCCAAAGCCTGCACCCATACTCTTAAGAGGCTCAAGTGTTCAAGCGCTCTTTGCGAGACGTTCTCTTGATATGTGTTCAACTGGCGGTAATACTTAAGTAATGCAGTAAAGAGCCTGAAGACAGCTTCCGACTCAGACTGTCCATAACAATGCAGACCGAGCTCAGGAACGCAAGCTACACATCTTGTCCCCACCTGCCAGATTCTTGCAGAAAGAAGCCCATCGCTCCAAGGCAATGGCTGTTCACTTATAGCGCCTGGCACAGCAGCTTTCATACTCCCCCTCTGGTGTCAGCACGAGCAACTTGCATCGGCTAACTGCCCAAGTAATACTACCGCCCCACCTCGGATAGATTACGTTGTCCACACAACAATTTCTTTGCTGATCAGTGGAAACCTTGATCCAGTATAGCTCTTAATTAGTCCACGTCTAGTCAAAAGAAGCAAATTGGGACACTCAATCTTGTTGACTCTTTATTAGATCTAGAGCTTGCTTGCTTAGTTGCTTGCTATCAAGCATGTCGACTGCCAACCATCTGATCTCCGGATTAGCTCTAAACCAGATTAGTTGCCGGCGCGCAAGCTGACAGTTGTGTCTAATACAGAGCTCTTCAATCTCATCAGGCAAGAGCGCTCTTGAAACCTCCGGAATAAACTCCTTATAGTTCACAGTATTGGCAAGCGCCCGCGTCAGTCCGAAACGGCCGACAACTGCAGTCACTTCAGCTGGCAAACCGGACCGCATCTGCTCCTTAAACCTCAGTTTTATTGCTGCGTGCAGATTGGAGCGCACTTCAGCTGTCAGCCCCAACCAGATAGTGCGATAAGGACGAGCAACCCGCCTGGCCAGCTGCGAAAACGGTCGCCCCAGAGTCAGACACACTTCCAAGGCCCGCACCAGTCGGAAAAGATCATTGACAGCAATGCGCTCGGCAGACACCGGATCAAGCAGACGTAGACGTTCTTGAAGGACTTGATTGCCCTGACTCTCAGCTGCAGCTTTCAACTCGGCCCGCAACTCCTCATTTGGAGCAACTGGTGGGATATCAAGCCCCTCAAGCAAAGCCCGGGCATAAAAGCCGGTGCCACCACAAACTATAGGTGTCTTCTGACGCACCAAAATACTTTCAATTGCAGCTGCGGCCTCCACTTTATACTGAGCGACAGTATAGTTTTCATCAGGGCTCACCACATCAATCATATGATGCTGAATCAAAGAGCGCTCGCCCTGGGAAGGTTTAGCTGTGCCGATATCCATATATCGATAGATAGTGCGTGAATCACACGCCACAATCTCACCATTAAGTTGTCCGGCAAGCTCCAGGCTGAGAGCTGTCTTGCCTGAGCAGGTCGGACCCACCAGAGCAATTACTGTAGGTAAAACTTTCTTATCGGTCAACCTGTCACCTGCTCTGCCCCTGGCAACGCTTCACTCCATCTATCCCACACCAAAGGATCAGCAGCGGAAAAACAGACTGAATAAGTTGCCACCAATCTGGCACGACCACCAGATACAGTTGAATAAAACCAGCTGTGGCACAAGGACAAGCAGGAAGAGCGTCTGCCAGCTCTTAAGCTGATATGACTCCTGAATAGCCAACCATTCCAGACAGATGACCCAGACGCCAAGAATCAATCCAAAGTAAGCAAATGCCGGACCGAAAGCTGTCCGATAAGCAAGAACAGGACCGATAAACAGCCACGGCAAAAAGCCCCAGGCTGTAGTAACAAATGAGGCACGCATACGTTGCCCTTCAACATGGAACACAGTGGCCAATAAAGCTATGCCCCCGGCTAACGCCAACCAGCCAGCAACTGTTCCGATAATGTCACCGACAACTATAAGAGGCACCCACCAGCTGTGTCCTGCAGAAGCCAACCCATCAACAATCGCCACGAGAACAAGCGTCGTTACTGCCGCCGGCACGCCATCCGGAGATCTTGACAGCTGACGCATGGTGGCACGCGGGCTGGTGAGAATGCCAAGGAAAGTGTAAGTCCAGTGATTGATCACATCTCTGGGCTCAAACGCCATCTCATCTGAAGTCATATACTGCTGCCTCTTCACTGCATAAGCCAGAGCGGCAGTTTGTTCAGGTCGGCTCTGGCAGAATAAGGGATCATCCGCTCTAGAGTTGAATCTGGTGTCACCCTCCCAGCAGCAGACTCCAGGAAAGTGGTCAGAAAGTTAAGACCATCTCCTTCATCTAGCGGCAGATCTGTGCTCAGCTTGTAACGCTGGCGGGCAAGCTTCTGCACAACAGCAATTGCCACCTCATAACCGCCCAGTTGATCGATTAGTTTGCAGTCAAGCGCCTGGCGCCCTGAATAGATGCGACCATCAGCAAGCTTGCGTACTGTGGTCTCATCCAGCGCACGCCCTGATGCTACTGCAGCAACAAATTGATCATACGAATCAGCAATGATGGTCTGCAACAAGCTGCGCTCTTCTACAGAAATAGGACGATTAGGCGAGCCTATATCCTTAAACTTGCCTGACTTAATAACTTCTGTGGCAACTCCCAGCTTCTCCTCAATGCGCTGCAGATTGAGATGATGCATTATCACACCGATAGACCCGGTCACTGTACCTGGTTCTGCCACTATCCTATCTGCCCCGGCAGCTACATAATAGCCACCGGAAGCTGCCACATCACCAAGAGTTGCCACCACCGGCTTGCCTGCTGCACGCAGAGCACGTACAGCATCTGCCAGCTCCTGACTGGCAGCTACAGTTCCGCCAGGCGAGTTAATTCTAAGCAGCACAGCTTTAATGTGCTCATTCTTAAGCGCCTTGTACAAGCGCTTTCTCACTGAGGTGGTTGAGCCCAATCTGCCCAGTAGCGACTCATCACGATCTTCTGTAATCAGTCCGGTTAAGCGCACCACTTCAATGCGATCTTTCAGGTGCAAGAAAGGAGCAATTTCTGTGCCATCCTTCGACTCTGCCGGTTCACTCCTTCGCGGATGGACAAAGATTGTCACCGGGATGGAGGACAGACAGATTACCAGAATAGCTCCCACAACAATTCGCTGCGTCAGCGACAGCGTCATGGCAATACCTCCCTTGAGACCAGTTTGAGCTTATCTATTCTAACCCCGTGCAGGTGTGTTTTCGGCAGTCTGCTCACGGGGTGGTGTCGTTCCCGAATTAGGAGTACCGGCAGGAGTGGCTTGCTCAATTCTGTTTTGTTCGTCCTCGATCTGCTTGTCAAGCTTTACTACAGCCTCTGATCCAGACAGATCAACAAGTGCCTGGCGGAAGCGGTGCAGATCTTCGCCAATGCCGTCCACATCACGCTGCTGCCTGCGCAGAGTATATTCCATCTCCACCTGCTTGGAAGCATCCTGTCCGTTGCGCGACTCAGAAACCATACCTTGCAAATCCTGCAAATCGGTGGTTGCTTTCTGCATCGAAGTAACTGTCTTCTTGTAATTGCGGAAGTTGTCCACCAGTCTATCGGCAGTCGTGCGGACCATATTGTAAAGCATAATTGCTTCAGTCTGACTCAGGCGGGCATTCTTGGCAATTTTGCCTTCTTGAATATTAAGCACATTCATAATTGCACTGCCGCCGGTGCCGCTTAACATATAACCGGCTGCATTTGGCATCATCATCTGCATAGCACCCATGCCGCCATAAACAGCTGTGCTAAGCATCCGCATAATGATTGTGGCTCCGTGCCCCGGATTGGAGCTAGGCATAAGCTTTTGAATAACAAATTGAATATCTGGCGAGCGGCCTAAAGCTGATTCCCACAGCTCAGCCAGTTCAGCCTTTTCTGAGTCGGCAACAGTTTCAATCTTCTTTTCTGCTTCATCGTTGCTCATAAGCAGAGGCAACGGCATTACATTGACCTGTTTTGCTTTCTTGAGATTGTCAGTCTCACCCAATTTTCCGCCCACAGAAAGAGGGGTGCTAAAAACGCTCTTACTGGCCGGATCAATTGGTCCTTTGGGCACAAATCCGGTGGCAGTAATTGTCGACTTTAAGACCGGCTCGGCACCGCCAGGTGCTACGGAGCCCGAAGCTGAATCGAGAGTCAAGGGAGCAAGAAGCGACGTTGATCCAGCACTGGGCTTATTAGACACATCATTTGTCTCGGGTCCAGCACCGTCGACCATCTTCTCGTTGCACGGAACCGACAGAGAAGGTCGTTTGGCATAAACATTCGGCTGCACAAGCAGCTGCAATAGAAGTGCCGTCCCCACCGCTGCCATTAGAGCGCTTTTATACTTATCAGCCTGAGTCACTTTGCCACCGTGCATCAAGTTATAACCTTTCCAGTCATGAGGCAGAGTGCAGACATATACCGGTAACAGTCAAACACTGCTCTCAGCCTGCGTATGACAGAGTCAATATATCACAGCGCTACATCTTGAAAAGTTACCTTTTGTCAATGTCAGAGTAAGCTGAGCAGTCTGTCCCTCGGTTACAGACGCGACTTTCCAGCGCTGATACAGATAATGATTAAGCAGACACAAACGATCAGTTGCCCTACCTGATCAGCAACCACTGGAATAAAAGGTTGCTGAGACTTAACAAACTCTAAAGTACTCAGCACCTTCATACCTGCCACCAGTGCCAACGGTACAACCATCAATTTAATAAATGAATGTAAAGCCGGGCTGTCCGTTACATCCGTGTGACTGCCGGTCCTGCTGCGATCCTGAGAGGCAGAGCCAGACTCTCTTTCTTCTAGAGCTTTATATCGATATTTCTTATCTGCCTGTCCAGGCGGGGCAGCATTGGCTCGAGAAGATATACCGCGCAGTCCGGACAGATTGCCAGCAGGCACCTCGTCAGCAAGAACTGCTTGCGAAGATGGCTGTCCGCTCCCGACTCCAGTTATCCAGGCATCTGCCTGGGGCGGCAGCACACTACTGGCAGCCGAGGCGTCAGCTGATTGTGAAAAGCCGGGCAGGAGAGGAGCAGCTGGCTGACCGGCTGCAGGCGGCTGCTGAGCTGCCGGAGCTACGACATCTCCGACCCGACCAGTTCCACCACCGCTTTGGGCTTCAGCCTGATAATAAGGAGAAGAGATGCTATTAGAAGAAAGATTAGCTCTGCTAGCGGCAGAGGAAAGTGCTGCTGGCGGCACGGCACTGGCTTGTTGCAAATCTTCAGCCAGCTTGCTTGGGACCTGTGGCTCAGTATTGACACCAACAGGAGTCACCTGCGACCTGTCGTGAACAGGCACCCGGGAAGCCAGCAAAGGCGACCGCAATACTCGAGGATCATCTATGTTGTCAGGCTCGTCAAAAGAAGAACCGCTCACAATCGGCAGACTAGAAGCACCGGACAGCCCTTGGCTGCGCTCATCGCCAGAATCATCTCCGCCAAGCAGCGGCGATCGTAAGTGGTGCCTTCCTCCCGCCTGTCCTGTCGATGAAAGCGGATACTCATCATCTGTATCTCCACCTAATAATGGTGAATGCAAACCTTTATGCGATCTCTGGCTGACCGATGAAAGCGGATACTCATCATCTGTATCTCCACTTAATAATGGTGAATGCAAACCTTTATGCGATCTCTGGTTGACCGATGAGAGCGGATACTCATCATCTGTATCTCCACCTAATAATGGTGAATGCAAACCTTTATGCGATCTCTGGTTGACCGATGAGAGCGGATACTCATCATCTGTATCTCCACTTAATAATGGTGAATGCAAACCTTTATGCTGTGCCCGGGCAGAGGTTGGCGGATAATCTTCATCATCTTCTGGCAGGAGAGGCGACTTCAAACGGCCGCGTCCTGGCAGCTTGGAAGCATGGGCATCCTCATATATGTCCTCATCGCTTTGTAAAAGTGGCGAATGCAAATGGAGCTCTCGCCCGCCAGTCGCCGCTGGCATCTCATCGTCAGCTGTTGCCTCCGCATCACTTGCACCTAAAAGCGGTGAACGAAGCCCATGGTGAGCTCCATCTAAACAGCCCTGTCCACCGGCTGCCACTGGCGGAACACGCATTGCTGCTTTGCCAGAGGCGCTCTCTGTGCTAGGTCTGGCTGTCCCACGCAAGCGGCTCAGATCTGGCTTACTTGCTGCAGACGGACTCTCTGCCGTATCAGCACTCAAAAGGGGAGAGTGCAGCCTGGGGACACGTACTGGAGAGTCGACAGACTGCTCAGGTTTAAGCGGCTTTGCCGGCTGCTGTCCAGGCTGAGCAGAGCGAGTGAGTCGCTGCCCGCATTCTGCGCAGAAGCGCGCCATGTCTTCATTCATCACATGACATATTGGACAGTCAATCACCTTTCCCTCTCCTTTGCTACTTCTAGATAGGATAGCTCGCTTGACCAATTCCTGGAAGTGCAGTCATTCTGTCAATCCATTTGTTAACTAAGTTGCATGCTCCTTCTTACCAGCCTCTGGAGCAGGGTGGCAAACAGGTAGCACTTAATCTCATTATTCCGCAAAGCTTAAGAGCTGTGTGGACGATTTCTTAAGTAAGCGTAGTTTATTTGCCTCCAGCAGCTGTGTTAGACTCACCAGTTGCCATGTGCTTGACAGTTCGAAAAAATTTGCTGATTTAACGTCCGGCTTGATGAATTGGAGATGAGTTTTAATGCGTAGCATTTTCCCCGTGCTAATGAGTTTACTGATAGCAGGACAGATAGTCCCAGCTGCTCACGCAGCCGACGCACCAGACGTAAACTTCAAAATATACAATCCGGGCAACAAGTCCGTACAAACCACCTCAGATCAGCCGTCTGACAGCACTCAAGCAACCGGGCAGAGTTCAGCGTCACCGGCAGCGGCAGCAGAGGCAGCAGCCACCACCCCCAGCGAGACCACAACGCCCAGCACTGACACAGCTGGCAAGGCGACAAGCGACAGTGGCGTAGCAGCTACTGACACCACTGCCGGAAAAGCAGAGAGCAGCGACGCTCCGAAGACTGCCAGCAAAGTACTGCAAGGATATATCCGTGTTGTCCCTTCGGGCACCAAGATTCCCATAATTATGGATACTGCCATCGACAGTGACACAAGCCAGGAAGGCGACGAATTCTCAGCCAGAACAGCAGAAGACCTGACTATTGATGGCGGCATTGTCGTACCGGCCGGCTCAGTAATCAAAGGCAGGATTGCTCAGCTCAACGCTGCCCGTCGCTTTGATCGTTCCGGGTCTGTAGCTCTTAAGTTCGACACAGTGACTACGCCAGACAACAGACAGATACCGATTGTAGCCAACATAGTTGCTCATGGCGGAGTAGTCCATGCCCGCCGTGGCATGAAAGACATAGCAATTGAAACAAGCATGGTCACCCTGCCGACAGTAGTCGGATTGGGTGTCGGTGTTTTAGCAGGCGCTGCAAGCAAGTCCAGCAGCAGCATAGGTGCTGGAGGCGGCGCACTTATAGGAGCTGCAGTCGGAGTGGCTGTCGGTGCTGTAGTGCTCATGGCCAAAAAGGGCAAGCGTGTTGATGTTCGTCCAGGCGATGAGCTAAAGATTGAACTGGGCGAAGATCTGCGCATGCCAATGTAGGTTGAGATCAAAGATTTTCTATCTAAAACCCTGAACTATCTTCCTGATTAGCACCAAACATCGGGACGCTTAAGCACGGTAGAATTTGACTGATAAGTTGCCTGCAGTGCTACAACGCTCCGGTACAAGTCAAGAGCCGGAGCAGCTGACAATTTTTACTGGAGGAGAAGAGAATCCGGCTAGCGCGAATCAGTCCAGCAACAGATACACCAACATTGATATAAATTAAGATCTGAAGGAGCTGTTAAGAGATCTGAAGCGACGGCAAGCGGCATACCTGGAACAAATCTAGTTAATTTAGTCATGTTATACTCAACTTTACTCTTTAAGAAGGTTGATAAAGAGCTAAAAAGCAGCACAGTGGTCCTTACTAGACTAGAATCGAGCTAGAATGCCGAATGCCAACAAACTGCTCCAGCAAGTCTCTGGCATTCTTTGCTGATGATTGTGCCTAGAGCAGTAGCATAAAGTCCCACTGTTTGAACTATCCCAATACATGACGAGTACATCCATACGCTCCAGCAGTCAGCAACAGCCACCCCGCAATCCAAACGTGGCGGCGATGCTCTCTATCATCCCTGGGGCAGGACAGTTGTTTAACGGCGAGACCCGCAAGGGGCTTCTGTTCTTGGGTGTAACCAGTATCAACCTGCTTCTTTTCATCCTGGTGATAGCTACAGATCCTATCCTCAAGGCTTTGTGGGACTTCGGCATCGCTTATCACATGAAGCCTAATGTGGTTCTCTGTAAGACTATTCAATCCATCCACTTCGGCTCGCCTGTCTCTATTGTCTATCTTGGACTTGTGCTCACATTTGTGGCATATGCAGTCCGTGACGCATACGACCATGCAGCAATGGTGCACCGCCGGCATATCTATCCTGAATTTGTTCTCGAAATGCCGGAAGCAGCCAGCGGCTCTTACATCTTTCATTTCTCACTGATGGTCACCTGCTTTGTCCTGGCCTTCTTTTTTATCGTGCCACCACTGCCTCCCACTCAAGTGACCGATATTGAATTCATTCAGAATCAGCCACCTGTGAAGAAAAAGATCATCTCGCCACGACGGGCAGAACACGCCTCCGAAAATGCTGGGCGCCATGAGAAGAATAAACCGGTGGTAGCAGCTTCGCCAGCCCCCAAGGCACCAAGTAAAGCTTCGACACCAGCTCGTCCTGCTCCACGCCCGTCGCCGACCCCGCGCCCGAGCCCAAGCCCTTCTCCGCATCCGAGCCCAAATCCGAGCCCGTCTCCTCACCCGAGCCCATCACCTTCACTGCGCCCCAGCCCGTCTCCTATGCCTGTGGCACATCCTGCACCGTCGCCTTCGGCTCGTCCCTCTCCTACACCCAGCCCAAGCCCTTCACCAACACCGATGGCTCACCCAGGAGCACCGTCGCCTGTACCGACAGCACGCTCTTCGTCAATGGGCGCCGGACCACCATCGCCATCACCATCACCAGTGGCTATCGCTCATTCTGGCGGATCTTCATATGCCCCTGTACCACATGCTGGCGGAACCAGCTCGGCGTCAAACACAGGACCTTCAGCCCCTTCACCAATCTCAATTGGGACCGGCGGTGGCGGCAGCTCAGCTTCGCCGACTCCAGTACCTGTTTTCGGTGGCGGCGGCGGCAGCCGTACTAAAGGTGGCGGCGGCGGCGGTCCTGCTGCAGCACCAGCACCTTCTAAAGTTGGTGGCGGACATGGTGGAGGAAACGGTGGCAGCGCAGGCGGTCCGATTGCTGTAGCACCGGCAGTTGGCCGTCCCGGCGGTGGCGGCGGCGGCGAAGGTGTCCGTGGCAACTCTGACGCCAACTCTAACCCTGGCGGTCGCCAGTCTGTAGCAGCTCAAGCTGATGTCGATTTCGGGCCATATATGGCAGATCTGCAACGCCGGATTAAGCGGTCCTGGTTCCCGCCTAAAGGGCAGGAATCAAAGCGTGTTGTAGTAGTTTTCAAAATACATGGAGGTGGCGAGCTTTCTCACTTGCGCCTGGAGCATTCATCCGGAATGTCTATAGCAGATCAGGCAGCTTTAAAAGCGGTTGAAAATGCTGCTCCGTTCCGTCCGCTGCCTAACGGGGCGCCAGAGGACGTTGATATCCAGTTTACATTCGATTACAACGTCTTTGGTGGTGGAGGGCGTGGCGCCATGCGCACATTCTGATAGACTCAAAAGGTTGGTCCGCCGACACAGGGCCACATGGTACAGAGGTTTTTGAGGGACAAGAGACGAAATGGAAAGTCAATTCTTCAGATTTTTTGCTGAGTTCATGGTTAAGGACTGGTTTGCGTCCATCCCAATTACAATTTGCGCCGCCATGACAGCGTGGGTAATTGTAGACCGTTACCTCTACTACCAGCAGAACAGGCGCGACGTCTCAGCTTTCATTCACCAGTTGCAACGAGAGCTGGAGCGCAATCAGCTGCAAGCAGCACAAGCAACATGCAACCGGCTTGGCGGAGTGGTCGGAGAGGTAGCTGAAGAAGGTGTTCGCCTCATGGCAGAGCAGAAAGAAGATTTCTCTAAAGCTTTCGATATTACAGTTGGACTTGTTACACGCAAGCTGGAGAAACGGCTGCCAATACTTGGCACCATCGGCGCTACCGCTCCGTTTATCGGGCTGTTTGGTACTGTAGTTGGAGTCGTATTCACCCTGGACCAGCTTGGTGTCGGGGGCGGTGGCACACCAGTCGTGGTTGTCGGCGTTGCCAAAGCTCTGATTGCTACAGGTTATGGCTTGATTGTCACCATCCTTGCCGTTATTTTCAACAACCTCTACACCAATATCGTCAAACGGTTTGACGATGACTTCCTGCTCTTGAAGCTTCTCTTTATGAGCTTTACCGGAGCCGAAACAGTGGGGCATTCACGTTAAGCGCTATTGACTGGCTCGTATCTGCAAGCCGATTCACAGGACATCTTCATGGAAAGTAAATTCTTCACCTTCTTTATGGAGTTCATGCTCAAGGACTGGTTCGCCTCCATCCCGATTACAGTCTGTTCTGTATTGAACCTGGCAGTAATCCTGGAGCGCTACCTCTATTATCAGAAGAATCGGCGCGACATCTCAGCATTTATTCACCAGCTACAACATGAACTGGAGCTCAATCAACTGCAAGCAGCCCAGGCAACATGCAGCAGATTGGGTGGGGTGATAGGTGAAGTTGCCGAAGAAGGCGTACGTTTGATGGCTGAGCAGAAGGAAGATTTCTCCAAAGCTTTCGAGATTACAGTTGGACTTGTTACGCGCAAACTGGAGAAGCATCTGGCCATTCTAGGAACGATTGGCGCTACAGCTCCATTTATCGGTCTATTCGGCACAGTAGTCGGTGTCGTCTTCACACTTGACCAGCTGGGAGTTGGCGGCGGCGGCACTCCTGTAGTGGTTGTAGGAGTAGCTAAAGCTCTGATTGCTACTGGTTACGGTCTCATTGTAGCCATTTTGGCTGTCGTCTTTAATAACGTCTACACCAACACTGTAAAACGGTTTGACGATGACTTCTTGCTCTTGAAGCTGCTTTTTATGAGCTTTGTCGGAGCCGAAACAAAAGGGCATGCCAATTGAGAGGCTTTGAATTAGGATGGATTGGCAGCAGAATTGGCAACAGATAATAGGATGCAACAACAAGTTGCACCGGGCCTGGAGGTGAGCTGAAAATGGCAATGGCGGGCGGGGAAGCAGGTCAGGTCTTCACTGAGATTAATGTCACGCCTCTGACGGACGTGTTCTTGGTCCTCCTGGTAATTATGATCTTGATTGCGCCTCTAATTGACAAGTCTGACTTAAAAATTAAGCCTCCTG
This sequence comes from uncultured bacterium, assembly GCA_903835185.1. Classification (GTDB taxonomy): domain Bacteria; phylum Cyanobacteriota; class Vampirovibrionia; order Obscuribacterales; family Obscuribacteraceae; genus CAILLX01. The sequence goes on from CAILLX010000224.1 coordinate 27,270, forward strand.
AAACTCGTAATGCAAAGAAAGACGACGAGAGCAAGGCTATATTCATAGACATCGACAAGGAAGGACAGATTGCTATAAACGGCAAGTTCGTTGAAAGTAAAGGTGCTGAACAGGCTCTCTCTGATGAACTGGAGAAACGGATTAAGGATCTGCAAAAAAGAGCAGGACGCGATGATCTTCCAGTGACAGTCAACGCTGACGGAGATTCAAAACAGCGTGACGTAGTGGCAGTTATGACAGCTGCCGCTGCTGCAGGTATCAAGCGGATGAGGGTAGCCACCATTCAGCAAACCCAGTACTGATGTATTATCTGCTCGGCTTAGTTGGACATCCGGTTGCCCACTCACTTTCACCTCTAATGCACAAGGCAGCACTGGCAGCTCATCAGTTAGAAGGAGAGTACCGTCTTCTCGACTTCACTGCCGCCGAGCTGGCAGCCTGCGTAAAGAAGCTGCCGTCCCAGCAGTTTGTCGGTTTTAACGTCACAGTACCTCACAAGCTGGCAGTTCTACCTTTGCTAAACCAGCTTACTGTCGAAGCTGAACAACTGCGAGCAATTAACACTGTCAAAATTCTCCCAGACGGCACAATGGTGGGACATAATACTGATCTGGCTGGTTTTATGGCAGCTCTTACGCAAGCCTGGACAGTAGGCACTGAGACACGGCGCGCTGCCATAGCCGGCGCTGGTGGTGCTGCTCGAGCAGCAGTCTTAGCGCTAGCCCGCCTTGGCTGGAAAGAAATTGTGCTTATATCAAGAAGGCTGGAAGCTGCCGAGGCACTTGTCTGCGAACTCTTGCCATTGCTTTCAGCAACTGGTGCACCAACAATTATCTCAGTATGCGCAAACTGCAGCACAGCTTCTGACAGTTACGACCTGCTGGTAAACTGCACACCAGTCGGGCTTTATGACACAGCTATCCCACCCTGGCTGGCTGACCTGCTCGGGAAGGTACGCTGGGACGGACTCTTTTTCGATATGGTATACAGACACGGCAACACAACACCTTTAGTCCAGCTAGCCCGTGCTCGCAGCCTCCCTGCTGCAGACGGAATTACAATGCTTGCCCATCAGGCAGCTCTAGCTTTTCAGTTTTGGACAGGCAAGTCGGTCGGCGTTGAGATCATGCTTGATGCGCTGGGATTATAATTACTTATCCTGGAGGCTTAGAGATGTTTTGGGATCTTCTCTTTATTGCTATCTTAGTGGTACTGGGAGTAAACGGTTATAACCGTGGACTTATCGCCTCTTGGCGAGGGGTTGTAGCAATGGCTGCAGCCACTTTAATAGCTCAGCAGTTCTACATTGAGTTTGCCGCCTGGGTCAGCTTCAGGCTGAAAATAAGTGCTGAGCCAGCTCTTGTTGCTGGTTATCTCATGCTCTGGCTGTCTGTGGACACCGTTCTCGAGATCATACTGGCAGTTGCCATTCAAGGCGCCAGACAGCGCCGACCGGGAGCGCTGGATCGCATCTGTGGTATTGCCTACGGGCTCGCCAAGAGTCTCGTTCTCATCCTCCTGCCACTCCTGGTCACTACAGTTGCCTGCAAAATACCGCCGGCACCGATTGATAAGTCAGGGCTGGTTCTTCCTGACTTTCTCACCACAAACGGCTCTTACCTTCTGCCTGGCTTCCGCACTGTGGCACAAGCTATGCTGCCTATTGCCGGCAAGTTTGTAGTATCTGACAAAGCCCCCAGTTTTAAGATGCCTCTCAAAGAGTCAGCTGACAAACAATCGCTGGAAAAAGATTTAGAGGATGTTCTTAAATAAATGGAGCCTGTCATTCAAAGAAGATTGGAACCAGCTGCATTGCCAGCCCTAGTTCACCTTCGATGTCCAACAAACCGGACATTGCAGCCGTCATGGCAGTGAGGCGTCCAGAAATAATCATCTCTAAATCTTCCTGGGAAACAGATATCTTGCAATCCGGCTCACAATGAGTATGGTTGGTCTCCTGTGGGATAAACTCGCACTTGCCGTCAGTTATCTTAGTTAGCCAATTGCCGCCATTTTTCCCTTGAATAGACAAAAGATAGGTCGCACAAAGGTTTTTTGCAGCTTTTGCATTAAAACGCTTGCGGAGTTGTTCTATAGGACTGTCATTTGACACGCCAGGTTTCCTCGTAATTATTGCTCTGTCAGTGCCGGAAACCGGCTGACAGGCTGATTATACCCGATGTTCACAAGAGCTCAATAAGATGAGGAAATTTGTAAGAAGACAAAACAGTTAGATCAGATGATCTACACTCACACTTATAGGCATGTCAAACAATCAAGACAACAAAAGTGAAACGTCCCACCCCCGAAGGCGGGCAACAGGCAGGAGCAGGTCTTTTAAACGAGTCGACCTGGTGCTCAACACTGTCATGGCCAATCTGGGACTGGACCGGCGTTTGCGTGAGCATACACTTTTCAGCCTCTGGCCAGTTCTTGTTGGCGAGCGCTGGGCAGCAAGGTCGCGTCCGCTTTTTATAGACTCTGAATCTGCCCTGGTAATAACTGTCTCTGACGCCTCCACCGGGCAGGAGCTCAGCTTGCTAAAGAGCAGCATTTTGTCGAAGGTCAAAGCCTCAGCTAGATCAATTGGCGTATCTATAAGCAAGTTGCGCTTCGATCTCAAGCATTATCATGATGCCGACGAGCAAGATGCACTGCCGTCCTCACGCAGGAGCGCTCCACCTGAGCCTCTGCCAGGCGAAGTGGACTCTCTAAACCTGTCGCAGCAAGATCTCCGGGCACTGTCTGAGCTTGCCGCTTCCCTGGAAAGCAATCCCCAGCCGCCGGTTGCCGCTGAACGAGTATTGGCTGTCTTTACCAGGCAGCTCAAGTTACGGCGCTGGATGCAGGAGAATAACTTTCCAACCTGCAGCTTGTGCCACAACCCGACCAGGTCGCTCCATGGACCGGATAATCTATGTCTGGAGTGCCTCTGGAAGCACCGTTAACATTGCGGTAAGCCTGCCAGATGTTTCACAGCTGCGACCTTGCCAGGCAAGGTTGATAGGCTCTTCTCACAAGAGCAAGCTTGCCAGCCATTTTAAGCTTTAATAGCTTCAACGCTAGCCTGTGACTACTGTGTTATCATGTGCTGCTGACTTAGTGAGGCTCTTAAGCAACAACTTTGATCCGTCTTCAGAATGTTTGTAAAAATTACGGTGGACGCCCAGCTCTGGTTAATGTCAACCTGCACATCGGCATGGGTGAATTCGCCTTTATAGTCGGACCATCCGGTGCCGGCAAATCAACAATAATGCGTCTGCTTTATCGTGAAGAGAAGCCGGCCGCCGGGCAGGTGTTTATAGGCGGAATTGACATAACCAGACTGGATCGCAATCAGGTGCCGCTGCTTCGCAGGCGCCTTGGCATAGTCTTTCAAGATTACAAACTTCTGCCCAAACAGACTGTTTATGACAATGTCGCCTATATCCTACGTGCGCTGGGTGTCGACGCCAACGAGATCAGCAAGCGTGTCAGCAGCGCCCTTTGCGTCGTCAATTTAGAGAATAAAGTGGATGCTTATCCCGGAGAGCTCTCAGGCGGAGAACAGCAACGTGTCGGCATCGCTCGTGCTATTGTCAATGGACCGCCTGTAGTGCTGGCTGATGAACCAACTGGCAATCTGGATCCTGTTACTTCGCTTGAGATTGTGCAGCTGCTGGAAAAAATAAGCCAGAGAGGGACAACTGTCCTTATCAGCACTCATGATCAATTTATAGTCAACTCGCTGCGCCGGAGAGTCATCAGTCTCAAACAAGGTAAAGTAGTTGCCGATGTTGACAGCGGTATATACGAGATGGAGGCAAACAGCCAGGGACTATGAGACAGCTCCGTATCCTGGCCGGAGTGGCCACCGAAACTGTCCAGGGGCTTAAACAAGGCGGCTGGTCCAACTGGCTAGTGGTAAGCATTCTAGCCATTGCGCTCACCATATTTGGTGGCGTACTGCAGCTAACCATGACTTTGAAGAACGTTGTCTCAGCATGGGGCTCACAGCTGGAGATCTCGGCCTATCTCAAAGACGGCTTTGATCCGCGCACTGTAGCTAAGGAAGTCAGCCAGCTGCCCAACGTGAAGCTGGTGGAAATTGTACCAAAAGAGGTGGCCTGGCAAGAGATGCAGGCAGCATTTAAGGTGGCTGCTCTCAATAATCCGTTGCCAAATACGCTACACATCCAGCTTAACTCTGTCGATTCAGTAGAGCGAACCGCCAAGAGTCTCCGAGCAATTAATACTATTGAGCACGTCCGTTATCCGCTGACTGTAGCTCAGAATTTAAATCGCTTCCGCCATTTTATCGAGGCAGCCGGTATAGCTGTCACAGCAGCGCTCACAGCCGCCACTCTTATGGTAATCGGCAATACCATTCAACTTGTAATACAGTCACGCAACCGCGAAATTGAAATTCAATCTCTCATGGGCGTTAACCCATGGTATATCAAAGGACCGCTTGTACTGCAGGGGATCATTTATGGAGTTGTCTCAGCAATCCTGGCCACCTCGGTCATCTGGGCAACCGACACTTATATAGACTGTTATGTCACAGGACAGCTGATCGGCTTTATGCCTTTAATTCAAAGCAATCTTGGTTACGGCATGTTGCCTACATTTATAGTCCTTTTACTCCTGGGTGCAACAGTTGGTGCAAGCGGCAGCGCTTGGACCTCCGGCAGGTTCATTAAGATTTAGATGTATCTCAACCTGTTCGACCCGAGCGCTGGCTTCCAGCCCGCAGTAAAACGTGGTCATTGTAGAAGCCGCCAGAATGCCGGCGCGGCAGGCGCTTTCGCAGAAGGTGCTTAGATGTCGGAACAGGATTGTTATTTCTTAGCTGATGCTTGAGCCACCGGACATTCGCCTTGGCAAGGGCACGGCTGCGAAGCTCTCAAAAGGATCCGCGAATCAGCTACTGAAGCCCCTGAGCCGGCAGCATGCACTATAAGTGGATTGATGTCCAGTTCTGAGATTTCAGGATGGTTGCACACCATATAAGAAAGTCTGAGCAAGCTGGTGACGATAGCTTCTATATCAGCTGGCGGGCTACCACGGAAACCGTCAAGTACTGCAAAGGAGCGGATCTGCCGCACCATACGCTCAGCTGATATCTGCCACATCGGCGCCAGGCGGAAGGAGACGTCCTTAAGCACTTCAACTAATGTGCCGCCCAGACCAAACATCATTACAGGACCAAATCGCGGATCGCGGCTCGCTCCAAGAATAACCTCCACTCCCTTAGCAGCCATCTGCTCAACAAGAACACCATCGATTTTTGCTCCAGGTACTGCCTTGCCAACATTGGCAAGTATTTGGGCATAAGCAGCCTCACATTCAGCAGCACCACGCACGTTAAGAATGACACCGCCAGCATCAAACTTGTGCACTACATCTGCCGACATAACCTTAAGTACCACCGAGCCACCAAACGAAGTAGCCAGACGTCCGGCTTCAGAGGCGTTGTGAGCAACTCCACTCTTTAGCAGCGGCAATTGATAACACTCCAGCAGCGGTCTGCATTCAGCTTGAGTCAGATAGCGCTTCTCCTGTCCATTCAAAGCATCAGCAATAATTCTTTTTGCTTCAGCTATGTTACAGTCGGAAAATGTCGGTATCTCACGGCGCGGAATCTCACGCAAAGCAACTAAACGGCTAGCTGCAGCCAGCGCTCGCACGCCGTCTTCAGGAAATGGATAGTTGGGCACTCCAGCACGGCGCAATATTGCGACGCCAGCAGCCACATCTTGTACTCCCATAAAGGAGCAGACAACCGGCTTGTTGATCCCGGCAATAGCATCAGGGACTACTGCTGCAGTTTCTTCAATCTCAGTCATCGACTGCGGTGTAAGTATAACTACACCCATATCGACATTATCATCCTCAAGCACTGTGCGGATAGCAGCTTTATAACGATCGCTGTGGGCGTCACCTATTACATCAACCGGATTGCGCAAAGATGCTGTGACAGGCAGAGCCTGCCGCAACTTTTCTTGAGTTTCAGCACTTAGTTCAGCCAGCTTCAAATCGTTGCGAACGGCTGCATCTGTAGCCATAATGCCTGGGCCACCAGCATTTGTGATAATGGCTACACGTGGTCCTTGAGGCAACGGTTGAGTAGTGTAGAGCGCTGCATAATCAAACAGTTCGGCTATAGTGTCTACACGTTGCACTCCACTCTGGGCCATGAGCGCCTCATAAACTGAATCAGAGCCTGCCAGAGAGCCGGTATGGCTGCTCACAGCTTTAGCTCCTTCAGGAGAACGTCCAGCCTTGAGACAGAGTATCGGCTTGTGCGTTTCCCAGAAAATTTTGCGTGCAGTTTCAATAAAGCGCCGTCCGTCAGTAACATCTTCCAGATACATGGCGATAGTGGAAGTATCCTCGTCCTGTCCTAAATAAGCCAGCAGGTCAATCTCATTAACATCTGCCTTATTGCCAAAGCTGAGGAACTTACTGAAGCCCATGCCTCTCTCTTCTGCATAATCCAACACTGACGTGCACAAAGCACCACTTTGCGAGACAAACGCCAGCCGTCCTCGCCCTGGCATCTTGCGAGCAAAAGTGGCGTTCATCCTCACCTCTGGATCTGTATTGATTACACCCAGACAGTTAGGTCCGATAAGCGGTATACGTGCTGCTTGAACCTTCTCGCGCACCTTCTCTTCCAGAGCTGCCCCTTCAGCACCGATCTCTTTAAAACCAGCCGAGATGACAACCAGAGCTTTCACTTGCTTGGCAATTGCCTCATCTATAACAGATAGAGTTGCTCCCGAAGGGACAATCAGCACTGCCAGATCAACTTCAGTCGGAATCTCTAGCAGGCTCGGGTATGCATAAACACCAAGAACACTTGAAGCCTTCGGATTAACCGGATAGACAGGACCGTTGAACTCGTGAAACAGCAGATTGCGGAGGATACCATTACCAACAGTGCCGGCACGAGCCGAAGCTCCAACTACAGCTATAGAACGAGGGGAAAAAATGTAGTCAAGCTTGGAGGCATACTGTTTGAGCGGTAAAGCTCTGTTGCCAGCAACATTTTCACGACTCTTCTCTTTGGAACTATGCATAACAAATGATCCCTCAAACTGTTCACAGACAGGCAGCTACGTAGCTACAACTTCATTATCATATGACTTTGCAACTGTTAACGATATAGCCATGTCAGCTATTTACTACGTTGTGATCATAAGTGACACAATTTGAGCAGACGCTAAGGCTTAAGCAGCAATAACGGCAGACACTCTGATAACTCCTGCCATTAAGACAAGATCAAGGCGATGCTCAACTCAATCATGTTTTAATGTACAATGCTTCATCATTAGTAGAACAGTTGAGATTGTCCGTCTCACTTGTTATCTTTCGTTTCGAAAGAAGGGGGGAATATGTCCGCTGGGAATCAGAAGAAGAACGTACTTATCATGGGAGCTGCCGGGCGCGACTTCCACGACTTTAACGTCTTTTGGAAGAATCAGACTAACTACCATGTTGTCGCTTTTACAGCCGCGCAGATTCCAGATATTGCCGGACGCGTTTATCCGCCACTATTAGCCGGAGCCAATTACCCGCAAGGAATTCCGATTGAGCCAGAGACAAGCGTCACCGACTTAATCAAAAAGCACAAGATTGATGAAGTAGTGCTCGCCTACTCTGACCTCAACTATAAAGATGTAATGCATAAAGCCGCTACTGTAAATGCTGCTGGTGCAGATTTCCGCATCATGGGCTGGCAACAGACGATGCTTCCATCGAGCAAGCCGGTTATTGCCATTTGCGCTGTCCGTACAGGCTGTGGCAAGAGCCAGACAACCCGCAAAGTCTGTGAGTATCTCAAAGAGCTGGGCCAAAAAGTAGCAGTAATCAGGCATCCAATGCCGTACGGCGACCTTACAGAGCAGATCTGCCAACGGTTTGCCACCCTCTCAGATCTAGACCTGCATAAGTGCACAATTGAAGAACGTGAAGAGTATGAGCCGCACATTGTGGCTGGCAACCTCTTATTTGCTGGTGTCGATTATGCAGAAATCTTGCGGCGGGCTGAAGCAGAAGCTGACGTCATCTTGTGGGATGGCGGCAATAACGACCTGCCGTTTTACAAGCCGACTCTCCATATCGTAATAGCCGATCCGCACCGTCCAGGACACGAAATCGCCTATTATCCTGGTGAGACTAATGTTCGAATGGCTGACCTCGTAATCATCAATAAAGTAGATACAGCAGCAGCCGAGAATATTGCTACAGTAGAAGCAAATGTGCGGGCTATTAATCCACAAGCAACAATCTTGTGGGCAGAGTCGCCTGTATCGCTGTCAACACCCGAATCAGTCAAAGGCAAACGGGTTCTGGTAGTGGAAGACGGACCAACTCTCACTCACGGCGAAATGGCTTTTGGAGCCGGCTATGTTGCAGCCAAACGAATGGGAGCACATGAGATTGTCGATCCACGACCTTTTGCAGTGGGGACAATTAAGCAGACTTTCGAAAAGCACACACATATAACTGAGATCCTTCCAGCCATGGGTTATGGTGCCAAACAGATGTCTGAACTGGAACAGACAATCAATGCCACACCGTGCGATCTGGTAGTAATCGGAACGCCTATCGATCTGGGACGCCTGCTCAAGATTAACAAGCCGAGCGTGCGTGTCACTTACGATCTGCGCGAAGAGGAGCCGGAAGTGTTGCGTTCGATGGTTACCAAAGCAGTTGCCACCGCTCGCGTGCCGGTTGCTAAATAGCAGCAGCTGGACTAATTGATGTAGCGGCGGCTTGCGAGCAGCACTGTGGGCGCGTGGCCGACACGCCCCTACACCTGAGGTACTCGCCCTACGTTGTTTAGATACATCCTGCTCATTCGCAATCGAACTACCAGACAGATGGAACAAAAGAGTGCCGATCGAGAGATCGGCACTCTTTCCCTACAGAAGGCAAACTGCGAGCTACGGCTGTCTTTTACTTAATACTCTCGACAACCTTTTTAATCCGCTCGCACGCCCAGTCAATTTCTTCTTTTGTAATGGTCAGAGGAGGCGCAAAGCGGATAACATTGTCATGCGTCTCTTTGCAAAGGATCCCTTCATTCATAAGAGCTTCACAGTATGGTCTGGCCTTTATATCAAGGACAAAGCCGATCCAGAGACCTCTACCACGCACCTGCACTATGTGCGAGCTCTTTATTGCCCGCAGCTGCTCCATGAAATAATTGCCAAGCTCAAAAGAGCGTTCAATAAGCTTCTCCTCAACAAGTACTTTCAAGGAAGCACGTGCGGCGGCAGCTGCCAGCGGATTGCCACCAAATGTCGATCCATGATCACCTGGTTTAAACACTCCCAAGATCTCTGTGCTGGAGAGAACTGCAGAAACAGGATAGAAGCCGCCAGCAAGCGCCTTGCCAATAATGACCATATCAGGGCGGATACCTTCATATTCAAAAGCAAACAGCTTGCCGCTTCGTCCTAATCCTGACTGAATTTCGTCACAAATCAAAAGAACATTATGCTCCTTACACAATCGTGCTGCTTCACGCAGATAGCCATCCGGCGGCACTATGATGCCAGCTTCACCTTGAATCGATTCAACCAAGAATGCTGCCGTGTTGGGTGTAATCTTAGCTTTCAGGTCGGCAATATCGCCATATTTGACAATTGAAAAACCTGGTGTGAGCGGACCGAAACCATCACGGTACTGCTTCTCTGTTGAGAAACTAATAATAGTGACTGTCCTGCCATGAAAATTGTCTGATGCACAGATAATTTCACACTTATCAGATGGAATGCCTTTGACAGTGTAACCCCACTTGCGAGCTGCTTTCACTGCAGTCTCCACTGCCTCGGCCCCACTGTTCATCGGCAGCGCCATATCATAACCGGTCAAGTCGTGAAGATCTTTGTAGAGCAGCGGAAGCTGATCATTGCGGAAAGCACGACTCGTGAGAGTGACTCTCTTAGCCTGCTCAATGAAAGCCTCCATGATCTTAGGATGACAGTGCCCTTGATTAACGGCAGAATAGGCAGCAAGACAATCAAGATACTTCTTACCTTCGACATCAGTAACCCAGCAACCCTCTGCTTTGGACACCACCACATCCAGCGGGTGGTAGTTGTGGGCACCAAATTTATCCTCTAGGGCAATGTACTCTTGTGTTTTCGTAAGTGTGTTCATGAGTAACCTTCTTTGAAGTGATGATTGGATCGCCTAAATACCCTGTCTGAGTTCAGGCAAGCAGCCTGCAGCTTCCTTATTCTTTTTCGAAGACCATCGTCAGTAGCGCCATCCTGACAAACAGTCCGTTGCGCGTCTGCCGGAAATATGCTGCCCGAGGATCACCGTCCACGTCAGAAGCAATCTCTACAGAACGAGGCAGCGGATGCATAATAATGGCGTTTGACCGCAAGCGACGCAAGACAGTCTTATCTATGTTATAGCTTGTCAGATCAATTTCGCTTCCATGCAAACGTGCCCTATCGATACGGGTTTGATAGACAACATCGACATTTTCAATAATCTTGTCTGTACTGCTTGCCAGCTCGTAAACAACATTGTGCTGTTCGAGATGCTCAAGTATGTCTTGTTTAACCTGCATCTCAGGAGGAGCTATGAAATACAGTTTGGTGCGATCAAATTTGCCCAATAAATACGCCAGAGACCTAGCTGTCCGCCCCTGGTCCAGAGCACCAATAAGAGCTACAGAAAGACCATCAAGCTTCTTACATTCGTTGTAGATAGTGTAAAGATCAAGGAGAGCTTGAGTAGGGTGCTGCCCGCCAGCACCATCGCCAGCATTAAACACAGGTACACCAGACACTGCAGCAGCCCGCCTGGCTCCTCCTGCCTCGTGATGGCGTAACACAATTAAGTCGCAATAGTCAGCAACGATCCTTATGGTATCTTCGAGCTGCTCACCTTCCACCTCTGAGGAAAACTCTTGAGCCTGCTCTGTGGCCAGCACCTTACCACCAAGCCTGTACATGGCTGATTCGAAAGACATCCTCGTCCTGGTCGAAGGCTTATAAAACAAAGTCGTCATGACTTTATTTTCCCAGTCACGCGTGCCTCCGCGGGCAACAATCTTCTCCATGACTCGCGTACGATCAAAGAGCTCCATTAAAAGAGGAACAGTAAACTGCTGCGATTCGAGGACGTGATGAAGCTTCATTGTGTTTTCTCCTTGTGCCGAACGCTGCTTCAGGGGTAGATGTGCGTACCATCCTTGCCATCGACTGCATCGACTAGGTATTCAAACGATGTAATGATGACCTGTTTACCACCAGCGCGTATAAATCGCATGGCAGATTCAACTTTAGGACCCATGCTGCCTGGCGGAAATTGACCCTGGTCATAATATTTCTGCATTTCAGCAGCATTGGCACGGTCAATGCCACGTTGCGACGGCTTTTTGAAATCGAGATATACCTGCCTTGCATCAGTGCTGATGATAAACAGGTCTACTCCAAGTCCAGTAGCGAGCATTGCAGAAGCACGATCTTTGTCTATGACAGCTTCAGATCCTTCAACCAGATAGTTATCCTTCTCAATAACCGGTATACCGCCGCCTCCTAAAGCAATGACAATCATTCCCAGTCCAAGAATCTGGCGGATAATGTCCTCTTCAAACACTTCAACCGGTTCTGGCGAAGCAACGACCCGCCTGTATCCTCTCGAGGCATCCTCAACAATCTGCCAGCCTAAAGTGCGTCTCTTCTCTTCGGCAACCTCTTTGGAGTAGAACGGTCCTACCGGTTTGGTTGGGTGCTCAAAGGCCGGATCGGCAGGATCCACACGCACCTGACTGAGAACTGTAGTCACAGGTGTTTTTAAGCCTATCTGTCTCAGTTCATACTCCACAGCTCGCTGGAGCAGATAGCCAATCTCACTTTGGGTTGTAGCTACACAGACGTCGAGCGGATGAGTGTAAACTTCTCCGGCAGCCCGCTCGGAGCGCAGCAGTGCTGCGCCCACCTGCGGACCGTTACCATGTGTAATTACTATACGCCAGCCGCGCTTCACCAACTGAACGATGCTGCGTGCTGTAGCATGAGCATTGCCAAGTTGCTCAGCTATGGTCCCTCGCTCGCCAGCACGGATAAGCGAATTGCCGCCAATTGCTATTAAAGCTGTGCCTGCCATTTTTCTATCTCATCAACTGGTACATAATCGCCTTTTGGGCGTGCAGCCGATTTTCGGCTTCTTGAAAGACAACTGAAGCAGCAGAGTCAATTACTGCGTCTGTCACTTCATCGCCACGATGAGCAGGCAGGCAGTGCATAAAAATAGCATCCTTCTTGGCATGCTTCATCAGCTCTTCGTTGACCTGATAAGGACGGAAAATCTTTTTGCGCTGTTCAGCTTCGGCTTCCTGTCCCATAGATGCCCAAACATCAGTATAGACAGCATCAGCTCCTGCAACACCGGCAACCGGATCATGAGTAATCTCAATCCTGGCGCCAGTGGCTTTAGCATCTTCGCAAGCCTGTTGATAAGCTATGACATTTGGTTCAAAACCAGGCGGGCAAGCGACACTTACATTCACTCCCAGGCGAGCGCCAGCAAACATCAGAGAATGCGCCACATTATTGCCATCACCAACATAGGTTAATTTCAAGCCTTTCAAATTGCCTTTCACTTCATGCATTGTCAGATAATCAGCCATCGCCTGGCAAGGGTGTGAATAGTCAGTCAAGCCGTTAATGATTGGGACAGAAGAATGCTCGGCCATATCAACTACTATCTGATGACCGAAGGTGCGAATCATAATGCCTTGCACCATGCGCTCCAGGTTCTTGGCCACGTCATATACCGACTCACGTTTGCCAAGGGAGATTTCAGCAGGAGAGAGATAAAGCGAATAACCGCCCAGCTGCTGGATACCAATATCAAAAGTGGTGCGCGTCCGCAGAGACGGCTTTTCAAAGATCAGCGCCAACGCCTTGCCTTTAAGCGCTTCTGAGTATTTCATCCTGTCCGCTTTCATATCGAGGGCGATACGAAATGTTTCAAGAATCTCTTCCTGTGACAGATCGCGGACAGTGAGAAAATCTTTCGCTTTCATTTTGTGCTCCTCTTTCGCACTGTTGTGCGGACAAACAAGCTGCCTGAATGGAGATATTGTAGGCTTTGTCGCACTCCATTTGTGCAAACTCGCTACATCACAGTTTAAAAAAAAGTTTCCTTTGTCTACTCAAACAGTTCACTGCCTCTACACGGCGCAACGAGCATTGCTTTAACCACCTATCGCCTGGCTTCTTAACAACCTGGTCAACACTCGATCAAAAGTGGCAGCAAAAGCATGCTTCTCTTTTGGTCCAAACTGTTTGGGTCCACCAGTAATCTCACCGCTGTCTCTTAAACCTTGCATCAAGTCGCGCATAGAGAGCCGCTCGCCAATATTATCAACTGTATACTCCTGCCCGCGCGGATCGATGGCTTTCACGCCCCTGCTGACAAGGCAATGGGACAGCGGTATATCTTGAGTCACTACCAGATCTCTGTCATTGGCATGCTCGACAATATAGGCATCAGCAGCATCCGCCTGGAGATCGACCTTCACAAAGGAGAGAAAAGGCGACTTTTCAAGAAACAGCTGCTTATTGGCCACCATGACAGCCTCCAGGCGCAGACGCTTGGCTGCTGCAATGACAAGCTCCTTAACCGGAACCGGACAGGCATCAGCATCAACCCAAATTCTCACTTTCCCTCACAACAGATTCTCCTCATTCTCACATAGTCAGTTCCCGGCACAGATTCAGGATGTATCGAATCTGGCAGTAACTCATTCTCCTACCTGTCTGGCACCGCCTTCATTAATGCTTGCACCCGAGCTATATCGACTGCGTTGCGCCAGCAGCCTTCATGTTTAAGAGAAGAGCCCACAATCACAGCATTACAGTAAGGCATATAGTCGTAGATATTCTCCACTGTGACTCCTGAACCGACTAGAACATCTTTGGGAAAAGCTTCTCTAGTCTCTTTTACATCGCCAACAGAAGGAGGAACTCCAGTGGCTGTGCCTGTCACAATTACACCATCAGCACAGAAGAAGTCGGCAGCTTCTGCTGTTTCAGCAAGACTGACATCAGCTGTAATAGCATGTGCTGAATGTTTCTTTTTAATATCGACCCAGATCTTTATATGCTCTGCACGCAAGGCTGCACGCCGTCTTATCAGCTGCGCAGCACACGATTCATGCCAACCTTCATCACCAATATGGGCAAAAACAAATCCTTCAACACGCATAAAGTCAAGTTCAGCAGCTAGAGCTACTCCAAGCGCCTCCAGATTGGCACCAGCCAAGATCTGAATACCGACAGGCAGAAGGCACTCCTTCTTCACAGCAGATGCCACCACAGCGAGTGCAGCTGTAGTCTCAGGTTCAACATACCCTCGCAAGTAAGGAGCATCATGCATATTCTCAAGCATGACAGCGTCGATACCGCCTTCCTTGTATGCTCGAGCATCAGCAACGGCAGACTCCAGAATAGGCTGCATACTACCACGCCAGCCCGCCGAGCCCGGAAGAGGCAGAACATGCACCATACCGATAACAGCAAAGTTGTGCCCAAACATATTCTCCTTCACCTCCTATGCTCGTCATCCACAAACAGATCCTTCTGCAGACAAGGTTGAACAGTTAGCAGAGCAGCTCTAACAGGGGCAGCCTCAAGCTCCATCAGTTTCAACGGCAGGGCAACCAGGAAGTATTCACCTTCCTCCACGTCAGACAGATCAAGATTTTCTATCCAGAATACTCCTGAGTCAATAAGCTCGTTATGCACAGATAATGACTGGCAATGCGCATGATCTACTGAAGCTGTGTCTATCCCTGCCAGGACAATATTATTCTGCTTGAGGTAAGGCACAAGAGTCTGATCGAAGTAAGCACAACTATCTGCAAAGATATAGGGATTGACAGCAGTGGAGGTCTTAAAGAGGAGGCGCTGCGGCACCGCTGCCAGATTAGAGAGTTTCCTGTTTATATGCTCCGGTTTAATTGCATCTTTGTGCGGCGCCAGATCAATTACATAAGCTGGACCGACAAACGGCTCCAGCGGCAGCTCTCCTGCGCCAGCTGAGCAGGAGTCAAAATCGCCCCGGCAATGAAGCTGCGCATCAGCATGTGTTCCCACATGAGCGCTCATAGTAAAAGCAGTGAGGTTGAAAAAACTACCGTGTGCAATGGCGGCAGTAATCTGCTTACTGAAAGGAGTATCCCCAGCCCAGCAGGCAGTGGCAGAAGCAATCGGTTGCGAAATGTCGATGACCTTATACTGCAGCAACGCCTTGGACCCGGGCATCAAACTATTTGAAAGCAGAACTTGGTTGCTAGATGCTTGTTGCGTTCATCAATCTCTGCAGGCGCTCCCAGCCCGAGCTGCTCGAACAGAGCCTTAACAATAACCTCGTAATGATGCACGTCATAACCGGACGCCACCTTGATAGCAATCCCGACACCATGCTCAAAACGGTTGCAAGGTCCAATGCCCACAGTAAACAGTCCATCAGCACCTTCTTTAGCCACCAGAGGAACATTGCTGCCGGCAGTGAGCTGCCCGGACATGATTCTGGTGTCGAGACGATCACTACCGCCTATCAACTCAGGGAAGCGGCGCATAAGCGCTCCCATCTCTTTCATGTCTTCAAGCTGAGGACGTATCTCAGATGGTGCCAAAGCTACAGCACGCGAGTCGACACCAGGAATGAGACTACAGTAAAGAGCAGCCAGCTCTTTAGTAGACAGAGCATAATTGGGCAGACGACATCCGTCAGTCGTAGTAGCAAAATCTTCCGAGTCTCTCTTGAGGAGCCATGAAAGCACTCGCTTCATAGTGACAAACTGGACTCCTGCCGGATTGAGGTAGTCATCGAGGTCCAACCCTTTCGACTTCATAGCCAGGAGAAAGCCAAAATGTTTGCCGCTGCAGCCGTGGAAAAGAGAGCTCGGTTTTTCACCTAACCGATTCTGTTCAAAGCGTGTTTTTGAATGGTGCGAAAAACCAGGCGGGCACTTAAGTGCCGACGCATCAACTCCACCTGCTGCCATAATTTCTTTAAGACGTTCCAAATGAAACACTTCGCCATTATGTGAAGCTTCCATTAGAGCTATATGTTGCGACTGCAGGCAAGGGTACGCTTCACGTACAATGCGATAGTGCCCGAGCAGCTGCCATGGTTTCAGGCACGAACGGCTCCAGAGTTGATAATCGACATCTCCAACCGACAAGAGAGTGCGCCCTTTGCCGTCTAAGACAGAAATAATCCCGGAGACGCTTACTTCCGGCTGTCCTGAGCGCTCAATCGTATATAAAGTATCCCAAGGTAATTGCATAAGTAACTGTACATAATCAGGCAGATCAAACAAAATTGCAATGGGACAAGCTAAGGGCAAACGCCTTGTTGTTGAGTTTCAGACAGCTTTAAACCATTTAACATTACACGATAAGCACCGCCTTAGCTGGTGTTTCTAGACTTTTGCAGTCCCTTGACGCTATGATTGGCATCACCTGTTGATAACCTTGGAACTATGTTCTATAAAGTAGGCCAATTACTTAATAAAGCGAACGGCAGCTGGCGGAGCAGTTGTGCCGGATCGGGCATGGTCAGGATATGCAGCTCTGCAGTCCTGGCTGTTTTGCTGTTCTTTATAATCGACACAGGAGTGCGGGCAACATACTCGTTCTGGCATCCGAGCAGATTCACCTCTGCTAATCGCAGCTGGATCTGGCTGGCAGTTAAAGATCTTGAGCAGCAAAGAAGAACACCTGATGTCCTTCTCCTTGGTTCGTCACTTATGCTTTCAGTAGTGCACGATGGCGATGCTACATATCTGCACCAGATACAAGATGCTGTTTACCACCACAAGTCATCTTATCTGGAACATCTGCTACATGAGAAGCAGGACAAAAGCTGGCACACATTTTCGCTGGCGGTAGGCGGACAGATGGCTTCTGATGCTTATGCTATTGTCTCGACACTTTTTGAACAGTCGGAAAAGCCGAAAACAGTTGTTTACGGCATCGCCCCACGTGATTTCATCGACAGCATGTTTCTCGATCCGGCAAGCACAGAGACTTATCGCTTTATGGTCAAAGCCGGCAACACTGCTCTTTTAGCTACAGCCGGTCACAACACTTTCTGGAACTGCTTAGAACAGGGGCTATCCAGATTCTGTTTTATTTACAACAAGCGACTGGATCTAGCTGCTGTAAGCAGGCAGTTAGCTGCTCAGGTGCTTATTCTCGCCTGCTGTCAATCCAACTTTGATCTTGCAGCCACACCAGAGTCTCTGCAAGCTGTAATACAGGGGAATCTTGCTGAAGACAACAAACCAGGCCGATGGCTGGTGAGCCCTTATAATCCTGCTGCTCCTGTCTTCAAGAATAATTTGCCCGAGTACAGGCACCGTTACAGCCTGTTCAGACCAAAAGTTTATCAAACTCAGATTGCTTTCTTTGAGCGCTTTCTCAGTTGTTGCCATAGTAAAGGCATAAACGTTGTCCTGATCAATATGCCGCTCACACCTGAGAATGTAGCCATCCTTCCCACAGGTCTTTATCAACGTTATTTAGCAGATGTTTCCAGTCTATCCCACCGTTATCAAGCCAAACTCCTCGACTTAAATCAGTCAGGACTTTTCACTCACAGCGATTTCGCCGACACAGTGCATGTCAATGGCTTAGGCGCCCAGCGGCTGCTCAACCTGGTTGCCGACAACCTGACCTCCAACCTCGCTGCCAGCAGCTGTTCGGTAACGCACTAGGAGCCTGAGTAAAAACCCCTCGGTGGTGTGAAACTGGCACCTGACTGGCTTCAGTGCCCGTAGCAAATGTTAAGCGCTGTCAATTCTGAATATTGGTATCGTATTTGGTGTCAGTAGTTGAAAAACTCTTTCCTTTGAACGATCATTTAGTTGCGAAACACAATGAATTCAAAGGAGAAGAGTTTTTCTAATGCAGAACATTACCAGATTTCTTGACAGGCTGCAATCGGCTGGGGGTGTAGCATGAGTAGAGTCATGGCTGCGAACGTTAATCAGCTCTGCTTGGTTCCCAGCGATTCCGGATGTTGGTTGCCGGAAGATCACCAGGTGAGAATATTTAATGAGATCGTTGAGCAGGAGCTTGACGTCTCGCGGGTTACTGGGAATTGTCGCAAATCTGGTAAAGTTGGACGTCCGAGCTATGACCCAGTGATGTTGCTTAAGATCGTTTTGTACGGATACATGGTTGGTTTGAACTCAAGCCGAGAGATCGAACAGGCATGTGTCGAGCGAATTGACTTTAGATTCCTGACTGGCGGACTGATGCCAGGTTTCAGCACGATAACAAAGTTTCGTGCAGAGCGCGGAGAAGCATTGGCTGGGCTATTCCCGGAGATATTGTCGTTAGCAGTAAAGGATGCATTGGTCGAGATGCAAGACGTGGCATTTGATGGCACGAAGATATTGGCTAATGCTTCCAAGCGCAAAGCCATGAGCTACGAACGCATGTGCAGTAAGGTGCAGATACTTCACAAAGAAATTGAAGCGCTAAAGGTGGAGCGGCGCACAGCCACAGTCCGCCGGCAGCAGGAGATCGAAGTTGACCTTGCGTTTAAGCGCGAGCGTTTCGCGAAGATTCAAGAGGGAAGATTCGCGCTTGAGGATTATCACAAACAGCAGACCGGTGGAGAGCCGAAGGGAGCAGACCAGCGAAACTTTACCGATCCGGAATCAAGGATCATGAAGAAAGGATCTGGCTTTGAGCAATGCTACAACGCGCAAGCGGCTGTTGATAAAAGCAGCCAGATTATTGTGGCGGCGTACGTTACGCAAGCGTGTAACGATAAGCAGCAACTGGAACCGTTGGTACAGCGTGCAATTGAAGAGGTAGGCGTTCTGCCCGACAGAGGTCTGTCCGATGCAGGATACTTCAGTGAGGCGGTAACTGAATCTCTGAAACAGAGATATAGCTCAACCGAATGGCTGATTTCGCCAGGCAGACTTGCGCATAGATCAATCTCTGGAGTATCGCCGAGGGGTCGCATTCCGCGCAACATTTCGGTTGCAGATTTGATGCGAAGAAAACTCAGCACCAAGGCTGGCAAGGCCGCATACGCACAACGCAAAGCGATTGTCGAGCCGGCCTTCGGACAGATTAAAGAGGCAAGTCTGGAATTTCGCAGATTCTCCTTTCGCGGACTCAAGAAGGTACAGTCCGAGTGGCTCCTTGTCTGTGCCACGCACAATCTATTAAAGATAATTCGCCAACGCCGGTCCGTAGCGAGATGCCGCCACGAAGGCATCATTGAGAAGCAAGCAGCGTAAACCGGCTTCTTCATCCCCAGAAAAATGTTCGGTCCAACCACTGCGACCGCCTCTTCCTGTTGTCTCTTCAGCAGTGGACCGATGCAGATCAGAGAAATGACTGACTGTTGGCACATCATTGCCCCCTCAGTCAACAATAAATAGCATTAACTCTCTCATGGCATCCCGGACCCGAGGGGTTTTTACTCAAGCTCCTAGTTTGCCAAACTGTGCCGGTGAGATTGTAGATACTCGGGTGGAAAAGAGACCGATCATTCCCCTTTCTTGCGTGCGTGAGAATGCACCGGCTGGGGCGAAGAAATCAAGGCAAAATCTTCCATTATCTGGTACAGTAAGCTATGATAGAGATCGGCCAAAAGATCGGCCAATCTGGGCGGGTCGATACGGGAACTGGCTCTAACGTAAAGGGTTTTTATGAATACCGGATCGGCCAAGGATATGCCAGAAAATCCCAATCGTATTGAACCTGCACGGTTAGAAGAGGTTTCTGAAGCAATCGCTGACATAGTTGCAGAGTTATCTGCCACTAGTGCTGTTCTTGGTTCAGCGCTTCATCCGACAACCGCCGCCAACCTTGCTGCGCTAGTTCGCATCATGAACACCTATTACAGTAACCTCATTGAAGGACATGATACTAGGCCCAGAGATATCGAACGAGCCCTGGCTGGCAATCTCGATCAGGACAGAGGGCGGCGCAATTTGCAACTTGAGGCCGCTGCCCATGTTCGAGTGCAGGCTGAGATTGACCGTATGGCAGCAGAAGATTCCCTTCCAGAACCCGCCTCTCCTGAATTCATATGTTGGATTCACAGGGAGTTTTATCGTGACGCTCCAGATGAAATGTTGCGTATACAGGGTGCCAACGCTGAATTTCTCATGGAGCCCGGCGAGTGGAGAAAGATGCCGCAGCATGATGTGGCGGTTGGTCGACACATTCCACCGTCAAGCGAACGGGTTGCGGATTTCATGAAACATTTTGAGACGCGTTATCGCTTTGTCGATATGGGCAAGGCTGCTCAAATCATGGCGATTGCAGCAGCCCATCATCGCCTCAACTACATTCATCCGTTTCCAGATGGAAACGGGCGCGTCAGCCGCCTCGTTAGCCATGCTATGGCGCTCAAGGCAGGTATTGGCGCTCACGGTCTGTGGTCCGTTTCGCGCGGTCTAGCGCGCGGGCTGGAAAGCCACGGCGATTATAGGAGAATGATGGACTATGCGGATATGCCGAGACAGGGCGACTTGGATGGACGGGGAAATCTGTCAAAACGTGCTCTGGCAGAATTCACGCTTTGGTTTCTGAAGGCTTGCCTCGATCAGGTGATTTTCATGTCGAGCATGTTTGATTTGGACAATTTAGGGCGGCGCCTGCGGCTGTATGTGGAGAGAAGCGACCGTCTAAAACCGGAAGCGGCAAGGCTGTTACAGGAAGCATTGAACCGCGGCCAATTCGACCGGGGCGAGGCACCGCGCATCACAGGTCTACCAGAGCGCACGGCTAGACGAGTGTTAAACGACGTCATAACCGAAGGACTACTAGGGTCAGCGACGCCGAAAACCCCAGTTTCCATACGATTTCCGACAGCAGCGATGGAGGCATTATTTCCAAGATTATATCCGGAACCCTAATGCAAGCCAGTCTTACAGAGAGTTATGGTCAAGCCGTGCTAACACCGATTGTCTAGCGTCAAATTAAATTGCGCCTTCGGGCCGGCAAGCTGGCCAATCTTGAATCGGAACTTCCTTTCTGACAACCTGCCCGGTTTCGGAAATGCACCACCAGTGGGGCTTTCCAATTTTCGATTTAGTGTCTACGTAGACAACGGTTAATGTGAACATTTGCCAACTGGTGATGGTTCTAGCGATTTAAGCCGGTTGCAAGGAAGGAACCTCCGTTGAATTGTCGGTTCATCCGCACATGCTGCGCCATGGCAATGGTGTACGTGAGATTGATGGAGGTTCCAATTTACAGCTTATTGTCCGGTCATCTGTTGCAGGTGCTCCTGGGCAGATTGCAGGCGCACGTCTGACTTGGGACACAAGCGCACAAACTCAGCTAGCTCTGTCCGGGCCGCTTCGGAATCTCCACCTGCTTCCAGAGCACGAGAAAGAAGCAGTCTGACATCGGCATTGCAAGTCCACAATCGAGCGGCCTCACGATACACTTTGATAGCACCGGCAGTATCACCCTGCACAAGCAATAACGACCCCAGATTAAGGCGTGCTGGCTGCGAGGCAGGATCAAGCTTAACAGCCTCAGCAGCCTGTGAACAAGCTGCTTCAATATCACCACGACGGCTCAATGCAAAACTCAACCGATTATGCAAGCCAGCTGCACGAGGATAGGTGGCAACAGCTTGAACAAGAAGAGTGCAGGCCCTGTCAGTGTCTCCTGCTTCCAGGCAACGATCAGACAAAGCTGCTACTACGTTGCGATCTTTGGCATCCAGCTCGTAAGCCTTTTCCAGCTCTCGCCGGCATTCATCTTTGGCGCCTAATTTATAGATCACACGCGCATAATTGGCATGGAAGAGAGCATCATTAGGACGCAGATCAATAGCCTGCTTGTACTTTTGTGCGGCTGCTGTCCAGTTTGTTTGCAAAGTCAACATTGCCCCATAATCAGCCAGAGCATCGGCATACTTAGGATCAGCTGAGATGCATGCTTTATACTCGGTTTCCGCCTGATCCAGCTGCCTGGACTCCACCAGCCTGTTGGCTTTCAAGTAATGTGCCTCTGCACCGACAAAATTTTGCGCAGCACCAGTAACCTCGCGAACCTGCTCAATTTGGGGAACGCCTATAACAAGATCATGCCCTTTCCAGTCAGACCGCATAACGGGCGTCTGGCGTTTGAGTCCAGGAGTTGTGCTAGTCTGCTGCTCAGTGGCGCTGGTGGCATGCGCAAACGCTCTCTCAAGCTGGATCAAGCCATCCTCCTCGCGCAAAGATGCCACCAGATTGTTAGTAAAGACATTCCCCCAGCTCACCTGGTCAGGCTGGCTTGAAGAGAGCACCACATGTCCTTTGCCTAGTGAAAGCTGCTCTGGATCGAGATTGTACTGATGGAAAAGAGCTTTTGCACCTGATTCCAACTCGGCCGCTCCGCTATAACCAGCCTGCACGATAAGAACAATCCGGTTGCAGTGAACATTTTGCCTGATTGTGTCCATTAAGGTGCGCATTGACAGGCAGGTTGAATAGACATTATCCAGTGAGCAGTTGTATGTGAGTAGATAAGCGTTGCCATCAGTAGTAGGAAAACCACCACTAGCAATAAAAATAACTACCAGATCATCCGCACCAGCAAGCTTGCCAAGCCACGAAGGTCCTGCAAATGAGAGGATTGCCTGTTGGGTCGCCTCATCGTTGACAAGCAGCTTAACGTGCTTTTCATCAAAACGCCCACCATGCGGATCGACTAAATACTGGCGAAAGGCAAGCGCTGCCTCGTCAGGTCTTTCAGAGCTGTTAAGGCGCCGCTCCTTAAAGCGACCAGCTCCTATGACAATCGCCCACTTCTGTTTGACCTGACTGTTTGATGGCGGTGCATTTGGATTTAAGTCTTGAATCTTTGTCCACTGAAAACCAGACCGAGCCTTATCCGCCGGTTCACTGCCCTGGGCGCCAGCAGGCAGAACGGCAGCTGCCAGGCAAAGAATAATAATGAGAAACTGCCGCATATATTAACGATGCTCCAAAGCTATGTCTATGGCTAAGGCAGAAAGAGAATCACGCTGTCTCACCTGTACTCCCGCCGATGATCTCATCTGCAGTTCTTCTGGCACAATAACTGGTGACGGATCATCCCAGGTAAGCTCCATTCTGGTCGGCACCAGATCTTTAGCACCAGTCCTGTCAGACGATACGAAAACAATTGCAGTTGAATGCCTGGTCAGATACGCCTGGGCATCAAGCGGCATGCGCGCCAGAATCAGTGTTACTCTCTCTATTCCTGGCTGGTTATCGAACTTGATGCGTGCCGTTCTTGGAATAACGCAGTCCTGTCCTGACTTCACTCGATTGTCAAGCTCGGACGGTGACGGGAAGAGAACTGAGCGATCCCCTTTTGTTCCTTGTGTCAAAAGGATATAGACATAACCATTGCTGCGCGGTGTCAAATGAAAGCGAATCTCATCGCCTGAGCGAAAGTCAGTTTTATTATTGCAACGATAGACAACTCCTTTGCGCCGCAACTCAATCCAGTAATCTAAAGCCAGCGGCAAGGCAGCTTCAGTATGGTCACTGCCGCCGGCGCTGTCCCCTGTAATTGGAACCGAGCTACCACCGCTGTCCACCTTCACTCTAGCAGAAGCGGTCTGCTCACCGGCAGTTGCTGTCGCCACCTCGGCAGCGGCACCAGATTGTATCGCTATGCTTAAAGGAGCCGAAACTCCTGCACTGGCAGCCGGCACAGGCTGCGAGTTCGCTGTCTGCAAGCCCGCTTTCTGCTCTGGCACCACTTTCTTTATCCAGGTAAGAACATACTTAATATCATCATCGTTAAACTGCCCTTCTTCAAAGATGAGGTGCTCGGCATGTGCGCTGAAGACGCGATCGCGGTTTGGTGTCTTTAAGCAATCAAAGAGATCCCATGTACCAGCAGGTCTGACCAGTTTGTCCTGGCAACCTTGAATGAGAAGAACTGGTGTTTGCTCAATCTTGGCAGCATACGAAAAGTTCTGGTTCATAAAATGCTGGAAAGCCATAAGTTCGCGTGGTGAAAGCTTAAGCCTGGCTGCAGGATCGCTTAACCATTGCGTCCTCACCTCCGGTCGCTTTGTAGCTCTGTCAACTACCATAGCATCAATTGAGATTGGTTTGTTAAAACCTTCAGTAACAGCGTGAAGGGCTACTTTGAGGCTTTGACTGCCACTACCAAAACGCTCGCCTGACGGGCATGATGATATCAACCCGGTTATCTCGCCAGGATAAAGAGCAGTTGCTCTTAAAGCAATGGCACCACCCCAGGATTCCCCAAGCAAGATAACTGGCAACCCGGGATGCAGCTGATGAATTCTCTCCAACTCTTCACGCACATCAGCAAGACAGGCGTCAAAATCAATCTTACCCTTTTGTCCTGAACCAAGCCAGGAGCCAAAGCCACGCATATCAATAGCGTATACGATAGCCCCGGAGGCAGCCATCCGCTGTCCGAAAGCGGCATA
This sequence comes from uncultured bacterium, assembly GCA_903835185.1. Lineage (GTDB taxonomy): Bacteria > Cyanobacteriota > Vampirovibrionia > Obscuribacterales > Obscuribacteraceae > CAILLX01. The sequence goes on from CAILLX010000224.1 coordinate 51,729, forward strand.
AGAACCTTTGTGCAACCCCAGCCCATGGACACATAAGAAAACCATACGAGGAGTAACCTTGTCGTCACGCCAGCAGACAGTTGTCTCCGGAGCAGACTTCCCGGCAACAGATTCAGCCAGACTGGCTGGAATAGCCACGCTGCCAAACAAGCTTGTCATGACAAAGACAAACATTGCCAGAACGCTCGACTCTTTCATATTGCCTCCCTCCCGGCCGTATGCCCTCTGTATGCCCACCATAATGCAAAATAGTCAGTTGCTACCCGGGACGCAGGTCCAAGAAATAATACTGCCTGGCGGCTCGTTTTAGGCTGGAGCAAATATTTCTTCAACATATCCCTGGCGCATCCAGTACAAGCTGCGCGCTGTTGTGCGCAGCACCGCCAGCTCTTTTGCAAGAGCACAAACACTGTTTTGCTGCCCGAAACCACCATTATTGGACTGAGCTTCCTGGTTGATAGAGAGGAACTGCCCGGTGAGCACCCTGCCAATCTGTTTTATGTAATTACGTGCTGTCTGCTCTCCCATCTCAGGCAATGAGTCAGTATTAACAACAAAGTCAACTGAGCAATCTGCCAGTTGATCAAACGTCCAGCAGGGATTCACAGCTAAAGTCCCTTCTGTCTCGCCATAAAGACGCACAGATCCTGGCGGCAACGACATAATCAAATAATATCCCTGGATAGCATTAACCCAGGGAAGATCATAAATGGCATAGTTGTGTAATCCAGAACGGTACGCCAGCTGCGCCAGGCAACCAAATCCTCCACCTATCTCAACTATCTTTGATCCAGCTTGCGCGCCAATCTGCCGGAGCCGGTGTAACGTGTAGCTGTGCAGCAAGCTGTCGATGGTGACAAACTTGCCAGCAATTTCACACCCATAAGCAGCACCTACCGCCGGAGAACTCACGTCAAGATCTATCTGCGACTCCAGATTATTCAGCAGCTGTACCAGATCAACCTTTAAAGCTTCAAGGTGAGGTTGAACTCCCTGTTGCTCCACAGAAGTCACAGGTATAACACCGCAAGCCTGAGCCAAACTAACAAGAGCATCCGTTATACGCAACTGTGCGTGGCTGCGTTCAGAGACACTGAGCATGTCATCAAGCAGAGTCTGATCATACTTGCCCAGCCCCCAGATGATGTCGCACTGAAACATCCTGGTGAGAAATTCTTTTGCCTGACCGACATCACCCGAGGACAGAGCAGCAACAAATTTCTGATTGCGCTTTTCAATCAGATTCCACATAGATCTGTCCGGTGGCGCCAGATCAGCAGCTAGACGCTGATAAGCTGTCACCACCCGGGAGACTGCCTCATCCACCAGACGACCGGACTGATCAGGATTCAAGATGCGCTGGGCAGCAGTGGTGGCAGTCCAGGGATAGTGCATAAAAGAATGCACTGTAGTACCAGCTCCCATCTCTGCTGACAGCCGCGAATTCTCCTCAGTGAGAAACGTTTGCGTGCTCACAAGACGCCCGAACGATGAACTCCGCATCAATACCAAAGGACCTAACTTCATGAAATCTAGCTCTCCGGAAGATAACTGCTCTTACTTTAAAAGAGTAAACAGATCATACCTGAATCTAGATTAGCCCTTTATAAAACGCTCTGCGAATGAGCTAACACTAATTCTTAGCTTTCTTACCTTTCTTCTTACTGCCGCCATTTTGATGCACCTGCCCTTCTTCGCCACTACAAATAAGGCTGGCGGGCTCCCATCCGGTCGGTATAACTGATTCTTTCTTATTCTCCAGCCCAATGCCCATTGAGAACAGACCTGGATCTATGCCAAGGCAGACTAGCGCGTTGGCTTGACTCACGACTGTATGTGGCAGCAGAGCGATGGACAGCGCCTTTTTGTGCAGCTTTGCAGCCAGCTCGCCGGCTTCTCCCGATTGGGTCTGCCCTTTAGCTGCGTTCGGATAAACAACGACATAGCTGGCTACTCCGGTGACGGCAAATATTCCGCCAGCTTCTGGGCAGGAAAGATGCTCACGCTCCCAGGCTGACCTAATAGTAATGCCTTTAGCAGCAGAACTCTGAAGATACTCTGCGCCGCCTCCGACCTGTCCTTTGCCAGTAGCTGCTACTCGCAGATGGAAAGCGTCTTTCCGGAGCCCCAGCTCAGCAGTTAGTGCAATACTGTTCACCTTTTTGTCGCCAGCAGCTGTGTCGCTATAACTGACTACAGCTAAAGAAGCTGCTACGCAGCGCTGCGGTCCTCTCTGATTGCGCGTCACTGTACGCCCGGCAACCACCATAGTAGTTGAGCCACCGCCGTCAAGGTTAAGCGCATCGCAGACACCAAGAGTCTGCAGCATCCTGGCAGCATCATACAGAGAATGGTTGCCTTCAATGGTAGCCATAATCAAGTGGCGGTCACGAGTCACTCCCACGACTGTCCTGGCTTTGATTCCATTACCGCTCCATGAGCGCGGGAATCTTTCAGCCTGACAGTCAACTTCAATCTTGCCGTTACGGAGAAGCACAGGACCGCCGCTGACAGCTTGCACAACATCTCCCCAGGCACCAGGCGTCACGTGCCAGTCTATATGAATAGCATCTCCAATCTGCAGGTGGTCAATTTTACTGCCCTTCTTATCACTTAAAACAAAACCGCCCTTAGGTATATCGAGGGCGGTTTCAGCTTTAGCAATTACATAGCCGTCTTTATCGACTGCAGCCAAAATGCCCGGATAGGGCATCCTCACCAATGAGCCCCATCGTCTCGTATAAACTACCAGGGCAGATCCATTGATGCGCGGCTGATTAATGTTGTCTACCGGCATAGCTGCCAGATCAGCTCTCGATGTCTCCATAACGCCCTGAAGACTCACTCTGTCAATAAGGACATGCCCATCAGCAGTAATACCGAGGGCCGCACGCTGATAAATAGGACCAGCTAACAGTTCACCATTCAGTACAAGGGTTCCTAGCGGTACTCCATCTTTCTTGAAATAGTTGGCGTTAATAGCTGCAACTGCATTGGCTTTACGAGCCTGATGATTGACTACATCAAGAGTGTTAAAGCAGTCGCCAGCTAGCAGAGGTTGCATGTGAATGTTTCGTGCCTGCAAGTCGACATCAAGAATATTGACCAGCTTAGCTCCGCGGTTGCTTCTATAAACAAGTCCAGGCACAATCTGCTGTAGTGCTTGAGATACAGCCACCCGACGTATCTTTTTAGCCCACTTTGTGAGCTTGCTGACTGTTCGCGTATCATTGTCTTCCGCCTGGCGGACGCCTGGCTCTGCCTGCCTCTGGCAGTCGTGAAGTCGCACTCCAGGCGGTGCTACCGCCGGCACTTTTGCTGGCATTTTTGCTGGCACGGAAATGTGCACCAGAGGAGAAGCCGGGATAGCAAGGGCAAGAGCAGAATCTGGCTGAATCAGCCCAAAACTACACGCTACCTGCAGCAACCAGAATGCAGGTAGCGTATTATAAAAAATAGCTCTGGTGATGTTTCGCTCCCCTGACATAGCGGGTCACCTGGTTTCCGTACAGGCGAACTCTGAAGTTCTTTCCGGAGGTTCGCTCTGTGACAACGCTTTAGCGTGTGTATAAAGAATGCTACAAAATGTTACGAAAGTCAATTTAAATCTTGACTTTGGCTGTCACTGCGGCTCCAGTCCCTGCGTGATTGGTTCACCATACACCATCAGAACCACACACCACACAGGCTAAGGCTTTCGAGTATTGAACAGCTAATTCGTCTTTATGCCCTCCTACCCCAAAATTCCATTCCAAGAGGTCAGATTCCCACCAACAGTTGCGGGGAATACGCAAAACTCCACTTAGAGGCACAACCTTTTTGGCACCAGTGGCGGTGTGCAGCCAGGGACATATAACGCCCAGCAGTTTTCATGACAGCTCAGTCTGGACAATTGGCAGACTGTTCTGCAACCTGACACCCAATACAGTTAACTTGAGCTGTTGGGATACAAGCAGCGCTGCTCCTTTAGTTAGAAGTATTGGTCACATACCGCTGCCGACTTAATTGCTGATATTATTGGTATCCGACGATGTCTCAGCGAGGTTAACAAGGTGAAATTCCTGGTCATTGGCTCCGGACAGATGGGATACGGTGTAGTCTTCGACCTTGTGCGCAGCCCGAGAGTGGAGAAGGTAATACTGACAGACGCCAATCAGGAGCATCTCTCGGCAGCAGTTAATCGTCTTGCCGACAATCGCATAGTGCCATGCCAGCTCGACATCACCAATATCGAAGAGGTAGTCCGCCTCATGGCTGAGTGCAACGTGGCTATCAGCTGTGTCCCTTATCTGCACAATTATGAACTGTCAAAATGTGCTCTGGCAGCCGGCACACATTTTGTCGATCTGGGCGGCAATGAAGAGATTGTCTCCAAACAGTTCATGCTTGACGAACTGGCTCGTGAACACAATGTCACTATAGTTCCAGACACCGGGCTCGCACCAGGATTGGTGTCAATTCTTGCGACAGCTGCAGCTGATGCAATGGAAGAGATTTACGAAATTCGCTTGCGAGTAGGCGGACTTCCTGTTAATCCCGAAGGACCGCTCAAGTATTCTTTATGCTTTTCTGTCAACGGACTCGTCAATGAATATATTGAAGATGTCACTGTGATAAGGGATGGCATTGCAGTAAAGATCCCTTCTTTGACAGAGCTGGAACCTATTCACTTCCCGCATCCGTTCCATATGATGGAGGCGTTCAGTACCTCAGGTGGCATCTCCACCCTTCCGAAGACATTTGCCGGCAGAGTGCAGTATCTTGATTACAAGACAATCCGTTATCAAGGACATTGCGAACAGGTCAGACTGTTGCGCGATCTTGGCTTATTTGACTCGTCACCTCTCCAGATAAATGCAACCGAGATTAAACCACGTGAACTGATGCAGGAGCTGCTCCAGCACAAACTGCCAGCCTATGAGCCTGATGTTGTCTTGCTAAGAGTTACAGTCAGCGGTGTCAAGAACGACACACCAACTGAGATTATCTGGGATTGCATTGACTATGGAGATGCAGCCAGCGGTTTATCTGCCATGGCACGCATGACAGCTTTCCCAGCTTCAATTATCGCTCAGCTTATTGCCAGGGGCGATATCACACAGACAGGAGTGTTAACGCAAGAGACATCTGTGCCAGCGCCACTCTTCCTGGCTGAGATGTCCAGCCGTGGAATCGACCTCGTCATGTCCGAGAAAGTACCCGAAAGACATCACTAACCGCCAGCTGTGGTAGCTTGCTACAAAAAATCAGGCTATCTCTCTTGAGCGGCAGTGAAATTTTGTCCTGCTTTGCTATTATGCTGGTTGTAACTGGCAGGCGCCCGCAGATATATAGCTTCGAACAAGAGGCAGAGGACGCAACCGGCAGGAAACAGTGTACGGAGAAGCAATATGAATATGCAGCTTGAGAAGCTATCAGAGGCTCTCCGAACTATGCTGAAGTGGAGACCAGGCTGGAGCATCAGTGCCAGGCGCTGCAAACGGGGCATCTCCATATGACCGGCAGCTGGGAGCAAGAGGTACGCAACCGCCAGGAGTTCCGCGCTCAGATGGTGCGCAATTTTGGCTTTACAGTAATGGATCATGGTGTAGCGCTCACCTGCTGCCCACATTGTTCAACAGTATCAGCACTAAATTCAGCATTCCCTGATTCTGACTGGAACTCATTACCTCACCTTGTCTCAGTCATCGAAGCTTTCGTCGACTCGCGCCCAGAGGAGATGACCTGTACTGTTTGTAAAGAACCGTTCGCACGCGAAGCAGATAACAACAGCAGCGACTATTGGCTTTGGCATTCACACTTCTTAAGTGAAGTCAAACAAGATTTGCAACTCCTCATACACAGGAAATACGGAAAGACAGCGTGGATAGAAGGGATGCTGGTCAGCAGCACAGGCGAGATTAAACCATTGACTCTACCTCTGTCCGAATCGGAGTTTAAAGTTAGAGCAGGATGCTTCTTTTCAGTCAAGCAAGCCTGGAGCGACTTCATGCGCGAGCACTGGCCAATCTCTCAGTTTGCAGCTCTTCAAATATCAGAAGGTTATTACCTGGTCGTCAACCCTCCCATTAACGCAGACAGCGATCTGCAGCTTTTTAAAGACAACTGTGTCCAGCTTGTTGGCAAGTCTACCAGTGCCAGTAATCAATACGAATTTGCTGACCTATCCTGGGCAGACTCCTGGCATTTTGAAGAGAACACTTACCACCAGTGGCTATCCGATTACGAATCAGATTTAGCCAGCTCAGAGATCATAGCCGGAGTATTAGCCAGCCCGCAGCAGTTCTACAGCATAATGCAGAGAGAGCTTAACTCCTTCGATTGCTGGTTGAGGAGAGACGGAGAGAACAACCCCACAGCCTTTCTGGGCGACGACGAATATTATGTCAGCTTTGACTATCGCGAATATCTGATTAACGCAATGATAAAGGGCTACAGCTATTGGGGCGCTCTTAGATTTGTCGAGCCGATTCTTGAGCTTTGGGAGCAGACACGAGCTGTCGGCGAGCGGCTCAAGAAAATACTGGGTCACTACAACTGCGTCGTCTTCGGTGGGCACTATCTCCAATTTCGCAACAAAGGAGGCAAGAAGATTGTCCGCGAAGTTGATCTAGCCGGACTTGCCGAATGCGACGACGAACTGGAAGAAGACTCAGCTTTTATTGCCTGGATAGCGCCACAAATTGGGCTCAATACGCAAACACTTAAATTTAGAAGCTAAAGCGATGCCGCAAGTCTGCTTTTCATTAATGAGAGGATAATAGAATTAGATCGGTCGCTCACTGCGACGAGACAGATGGAGACTAGAGATGTCATCCTCATCTAGCTGGACAGAACACACTGATAGACGTGCCTGGGCAGAGCAGCCCGAGCATGTAGTTCTGCTGCCAGGGCTCACAGATACCAGATATAGAGATAAAACCACCAACTGTCACACCAAGCAGTATCTGCTGGATGTCCTGGGACCCCAAATTGGAGCCAGCCGCCAGCACAACTTCCCATTAAGTTTAGTCCTGGCAGAGATGGCTCATTTAAGACAGATTCGCTTTACTTATGGCAGCAGCATGGTGGACAAGATATTAGAAGAAACAGCCACTTTGTTGAGAGCTAACATCAGGTCAACTGATCTGCTCATTCGCTATGCCAACGAAATTTATGGACTGCTGTTATTACACGCCAACCGGCATGGAACAGAGCTAGTCTGCCGTAGGTTGAGATCTGCCATATCAAAACATATCTTTTGCGGCAAAGGCAGCGACACCATCCTTACAGTCAACTTTGGGGCTGCCGAACAGACAGGACTCTATGATTTAGAAGGCAAAGAGTTGCTGACTGAAGCTTCCAAAGCTCTGGCTGCAGCCAACCAGATTGGTCACAGCGCCATCGTCATAGCCGGCATCAATCTTTAATATCCTGCTCCTGGCACTACCGGTTGGAGCAACAATCCAGACAGCATTAGCATCACCTGAGCTCCTTGTGGAGTCACCTTCCAAAGGCTGGCAAATAAAACGCCATTGGCAGCAAGATTGCCGCGAGTGCGGTCTGGTATTGCAGCCGCCTGCGTTGCTATGACTATGGCAATTGTCTCTATATTCTGTTTCCATTTGGTTCCAAGAGCAAACGCGGTGAATGCATTTGTGTTGTTGCACCAAACCCAAATTTCAGCTGAAACCGCACGTCAACGCTAGCAGGCAAGCAAGCATGTTTGTTGTGGTGGGCTGATTCGTCCTTTTCAATCCATGCACCCAAGCTTTCAGTATAAGGCGCAATGGACATTTACTTCTTTGACTGGCTATGCAGCTCCTTGACGCGCGCATAGAGAGCGTTGCACGAACCACATCCTTGAATGCCAACACAACCGAGTGTTTAATCATGGTGATTGGTGAACCACGGGAGTTGATGAATGGCTCGTCCGTCAAGACGCGATGTTGCGAAAGAGCAGTTCTGGCGTAAAGC
>CAILLX010000225.1 GCA_903835185.1 uncultured bacterium
CCGGACCAAATATTCAACAGCAAAACAACAAAATTAAATCCCAAAAAAATCAACAAAACAAAACAAGCAGCATGATACACTCAGTTCAAATCCGCACCAAGACAGGGATTGCCAATTTCAACTAAAAACGGGACAACCCCTCCCCACCAGACTCCGCAACATCCGGATAGGTGCGAAGATAAAAATCCTTGTCAAATAGGCGGCTGTTTTGTAGTGAGGTGTATGTTTTATCAGCTGCTGTGGCACTTTTCCCGAGAAGCCTATGTGCAATTTTTCTAATCTGGCTCATAAAGTAATCTGCGACTTTCAAATGTTGGTGCGAGACCGAAACGCGACAGTATGGAGGCGAACTCTGTTCAGCTGAACTCATATAACTTAGAATAATATTGAAATTGCAATTAGTATAGGGTTTTCCACCCTGAATAGGCGGCAATGAGAGCTAAATTGTTTAACACTCACAAAAATGGCTAATTCCAAGAATAGGCAGATTGATTTACTGGGTGCATATGGCATATATGCCGGAATCGGAATCTTCCTTGCTTTCACTATGGTTAACCTCGTGTGGCTCAAGATTGATCACCGCCCGCCACGGTGGGATGAATCTCATTATCTTTACATCAGCGAGCATTGTTTCCGCGCGTTATCAAGCAGCGACGTTTTGGGTGCTTTGCGGCTGCAAGATGTCACATCGGTCAAATCAGGGTTTATCCCGCTTCTGACAGCAATGTCTTACTTCATTGTGGGACACGCAGCACACGTATCCATATTTCTGCTGAACTCAATAAGTAATTTGGTTCTTATTATTGCATTGTTTTTGTTATCAAGAGTACTTTTTAGATCGGTCATCCCTGGACTTCTTGCATTCTCGCTGTTTCAGTTGCTTCCGCTGGTGTGCATTTGGAACGGTTATTACCAGGTGGACATAGCACTTACTGCCTTGGTAACACTTTCTATAGCACTCTTTAGTATGCTTGATGCAAGACGGTTTGATAGAGTGAAGGTACTAACAGTTCTCTGCATTATCCTGCCGTTCGGAGTTGCAACGAAGCACCTGTTTCTCGGATTCATAGCGGGTCCGCTTGTCTTGCTGTTTGTGCGTCTTGCAATGGAAGGAAGCGAACAACAGCGCCGAGCTCTCCGGAAGAAAGTCACTACTGCCTCACTTATTCTTGCCTCACTGCTCCTTGGTTTTAGTTACCATTTGCTGAATTTCCAGGTTCTGAAAGAACAATTGATTCGATCTGGTTCTGCTGTTCGTACCGGAGCAATCGGAGTTCCACCTGATGCTCTTACTGCGTTTGTAAACGTCTTCCCTGCAGGAACAACAGCGCTCATATCTGTCAGTATAGCTGCAATTGTAGGAGTCTTTTTAGCATATCGCTTGTCTGGTTTGACTGCACTTTATACCGCGGTGTGCATAGTCTGCGGTTTTTTTGCGGTGTCCAAAGCGTCTAGCTGTCCGATTGCGTATTACTTCCTTCCCATATTACCTGGCATCTTTATGCTAGCTTGCGCAATGCTAGCTTTCGGACCAGATGGCGATCACTTATTGAAGCGACTTCAAACTTGTGTAGCATCACTGATCGTAGTGATCTGTATCCTGAATTACTGTCACGTACGCCTCGGCACATTTGATATCGGATCGGTTGCCTGGGAGGCAGCAAAGAGTATTTGTGTGCCCAGTTATCAATGCGTCCCCATGACTGCGGAGCCATACTGGAAGCAGGATTATGTCGATGGTAACACAGCCACTCTTGCCTATCCACACGATTGGCATGAGAATGACATTATTGCGGTGCTCCAGAGGTGCATGAATAAGAAGCTGGCTCCGGACAAACAAAAACTGGGCATGATGACTGATTGTGAGTGGCTGACAGTTGATTTAATCCAATACAAGTTCAAGCAGTCAGGGCTCTCAGATCACATTCAACTGGGGCGCCTTATACCGATTCCTGATGGACAAGAAGCTGAGTCGTACTTGAGAGAATTCCAGTTTATCATTACTAAGGAGAGCGTTGCACGAACCACATCCTTGAATGCCAACACAACCGAGTGTTTAATCATGGTGATTGGTGAACCACGGGAGTTGATGAATGGCTCGTCCGTCAAGACGCGATGTTGCGAAAGAGCAGTTCTGGCGTAAAGC
>CAILLX010000226.1 GCA_903835185.1 uncultured bacterium
CATCTGTGGGCTATTCGAGCAGGGTACAGACATACCACGTCCAGAGAGAAGACTGGCAACGTGAATGGCGAGGAATCTACAGGCTGCGCTTCTATCCTCACGTAGGGCCGAGTGACTTGATGACGTGGTATCTATGGTCTTACGATCGGTCCGGCAAGCCCGAAGGTGTCTTCTCGCATGATACCGCCCTTGAGCTACACGAATTATCGACGTGGAGCGGTAATAGAGTACACATGACCGTGCCTAAAGGCTTCAAGCGCCGGGTCATTCCGAAGGCTCTGAGACTGCACACGGGAGAGCTTAGGCACTTCGAGATCACCAGTGCCAGCCACGTTCCGGTTACTACAGCAACTAGAACTATCTTGGATCTGCTGCAAGCTAATTCAATTCCACGGCACCACCTGATCGAGGCGTTTCAGGAGTCTCGTAAGCGCGGACTGATTACCCAGAGCGACATGAGGAGCCAGTTCTGGACAGACGATGAGCGGAGGCTACTGCAAACGCTGGCAGACGATGCCCTTACTTATAAGACGGAGGCTTGACGTTGCATGGAGACCGCAAAGGAAAAGTACAAAACAGCCCGTGCCTTCAAGATAGCAATTGCTGACAGGTTGAGAGCTTTAGCAAATAAAACCGGTGAGCCACATTTAGACCTATATCGTCGCGTGGCTATTGATCGCTTTCTTGCTCGGATCGACTGGTCAAAATGGACTGCAAAGGGCGGTTATATTTTACAAAGGAGACTACCGAAAGCCAGACGTACAAAAGATATTGACTTATCGACTGCCGATGCTGCCTTCTTACTAGGCGACCGATCAGCGCAGCAACAAGCGCTACTAGAGGCATTTCAACAGGTAGCAACAATTGATGCCGGTGACTATTTCGAGTTCCAGGTACAGGCAGAAAAGCCCTTACCTGGCTTTGGCAAGGGCGGTTTGCGTTGCATAGTCAAGTGCTTGATCGACGATCAACACTGGTCTACATTCCAGCTTGATGCAGTTATTCAAGATAAAACTGTTTTTCCTAATGAGCCCCTGGTGGGTGATTCTTTTTTGTCTTTTGCAGGCATAGAGCCCCTTAAGCTCATGGTGCCAATCAAAGAAGAAGTGTTCGCCGAAAAGGTCCATGCTTACACAACCCCTCGCGAGAATGAGAATACAAGGGTAAAAGACATACTGGATCTTGCACTTTTGATCGAGGACGGGCTGGATCAGGACAAGACAAAGTTGGCGCTTGCCGGCGTTTTTGAGATTCGCGGCACTCATCCAGCCCCCGATAGCTTACAGGCACCGCCAGCAAGCTGGCAAAATATTTTCTTCGAAATGGTGAGAGAGACGGAAATAGACTTGACCCTAAATGAGGCTTTCGCAAAGACCGCAACATTTTATGTTGCTCTTAAATAGCATGGAATGGCTGGCGGACGGGTTGGAAAGGGGACGGAAACGCGGATTCTCCAATAGACAATGCGAGAAAAAGTTCTGCCAAATTTCGCCTGCGTACACCTAGCGGAAAGGTGCTGTAGCGGAATCTATCTGTGCAGCTAAGGGCGTGGTAGCGGGTTCACTCTCTCCCAGGAGCTGGTTCAGCTTGTCGCAAGTCAGCGTCAGCTCATATTGGGCATCTTTTAGGTTTTGCTGCTGGTAGTCACGAAAGTTGCGAAGGTTGTTTTTGTCCAATTCGCTGACATTGGGATCTGCGAGCTTGGCTTCCAGCTGGGAGAGCGTTGCACGAACCACATCCTTGAATGCCAACACAACCGAGTGTTTAATCATGGTGATTGGTGAACCACGGGAGTTGATGAATGGCTCGTCCGTCAAGACGCGATGTTGCGAAAGAGCAGTTCTGGCGTAAAGC
>CAILLX010000227.1 GCA_903835185.1 uncultured bacterium
AGTCGTGAATGAGCTGTCAGGAGCAAAATCGATTTCCAGCCTAATCACTCCGGACTTGTCAGGCTTGATAGCAGTGGATTCGGATGCTCTGATCCCGGCAACTACATCGGCTGTTCGAGAGATCGTGCAGAGACCACTGGTGATGTTTACACTCCCGGGTTCCCCAATCTCCGACCAGACATTCTTATCCAGACTACTGGTAAAGCTCTCATCAATCCCAGCCGTACATACCACAGTAGAAAGAACAAGTATACCAAGCGCAACTAAAAGCAATCTCCCCATATTCCGCCAAGTTCCTTCCTGAAGTCTAGTGTCTATCTTACAAACTGGTAGCCTTTCTTAATCTGCATAACCAGTACTACCAGCACTAACTGAATAGCTACCAGCATACCAATGCTGACTGTAAAACCTGCGGATTGTGAGACAAAGCCGGCGATTGCAGGGATGATCATTCCACCAGTACCGGCTGATACGATCATCATCCCTGCACCTGTTGAAGCACGTTGACCTGATGCTGTTGTTCCCAGGGCCAGAATACCGGCAAATACAGCAGAAAATGACAACCCAATAATCGGCACTGCAACCCACACATGCCATGCCGTATGGACTATAGCAAGCGAGGCTATTGTAAATAGACAGGATATTGTCAGAATAAGGGCAAGCGAGGCAGCGCCTATTTTTTTAATCACGGATGCTCCAATTACCCGGCCACTCATAACTACAAACCAGAACAGCGATAGAGTAATGGCAGCCAGAGCCCTGCCCAAGCCAGCCTTTTCATGCACAATATCTGCCATCCAACCCCAGACAGCGGTCTCCACTCCGACATAAAGCATTATGGCAATACAGCTCAGAACAAGCTGCCTGCTGCCCAACATCAATCTGACATCATTCAGCTTCAACTCCTCGATTTTGCCTCGTTTGGATTCCGATGTAACCATCATCACCAGGCTCAAGACAACTCCACCAGCAGCGGGCAACATGAACATCCATCTCCAGTCCAAGTTGAAATGCAAAAGACTGGCGCAACCGACAGGACCAAGGACTGCACCCACAGCAAAGAAGATATAGAGCACTCCCATAGCGTGCTCTTGCTTGTTGCGATTAAGATCCGCACAAAGAGCGCTGGCAGTAGTCTGCAGCAGAGCGACAGCCATACCGAGAATACAGAACACTGTTGAGACAGCAACAAGGCTTCTGGCCCCCCACAACGCAAGGCACGAAAGCGTCATCAGAATGCATCCAGACATTAAAATGTGGAAGCGGTTGCGGACTCTCTCCCCCAGATAACCGCAAGCAATGACAGCGAGGATATATCCTGCAAAATGCGTGCTGAATATGAGCCCGCAGTGCCCCCGGTCTACATGCAGGCTCGAACCAATAGTGGGGATAAGGGGTCCAATGGACATTTCGATAATAGAATAAAGCACCATAATGCCAAAAAGTCTATAAGTAAGCCGATGAATAACACACCTCCAGGAAGCCAGTAACGCTATCCATGTTAACGCCCAAAGGGGAATTCAGGCAAACGGGAAGGGAAGACTTGGGGACTTGGGGACTGGG